>JAKPQL010000017.1 GCA_029547045.1 Deltaproteobacteria bacterium
GACCGTCGTCGCGTCGGCCGCTGACCACCAGATCGTCAAGGACGCGCTGAACCGTTGAGCAGGAACCGCCGTGCCACCCAGAGAGCCGCACCTCCAGTGGAGCTCGCCTTCCGGGGTCATGCCATCCCCTCCGACATGGACGCGGTGCGCGAGATCGTCAACGCCACGGGCTTCTTTACCCCCGACGAGGTGGACATGGCCGTGGAGCTTGTAGATGCAGGGATAGCAGGCGGGAGCATCAGCGACTATCGGTTCCTCTTCTGCGAAGACAAGAGCGGCGCCGTGCTGGGGTATACCTGCTATGGGCCGGTCCCCTGCACCGTGGGAAGCTTCGACCTCTACTGGATCGCCGTGCATCCCCGCCATCAGGGCTCTGGCATCGGGAAGGAGCTCCTGGAGCGCACCCAGGAGAAGATCCGCAGCCTCGGAGGGATGCGCATCTACATCGAGACGGCATCCCGCGACCTCTACCGCCCCACCCGGCGCTTCTATGCCAGGTGCGGCTACCGCAGGGAGGCCCTGCTCAAGGACTACTACTCGCCCGGGGACAGCAAGATCATCTATGTGAAGCACCTCGGGTGAGGCAAGTTCCCTGATCCACAGGGTATCACCTGCCCGGCCCCTCACACCTTGCCAGGATCGGTCCCCGGCACACGAAAAACTGGTAGAGGGAGAGCCCCCTGCACAGTCCGAACACCCTGCACTGTATGTCGGAGAAAAAGAACCTGAGCAAGGATTCAATCTCAAATGCCGTATTGACGTGTTCGTGCCTCATAAGCAACCCGTAATCAAGCCCGTGTCTAATCCGGAATTCAAGCCCAGTGGTCACCATCCAGCCCAGCTTCCATAACGGCGTCCCTTCGCTCGGCACCGACACCCGCATACTGCCGCCAGGAGCAAGATGGAGGGCCGATCTCGCAATGACCCTCGGCAGATCGCAAACATGTTCGAAGGTGGCTATCGAGGTGATGCGGTCGTAGGCCTGACCGGCGGGGACATCGCCAATGTCTGCATAGACATTCCTAACCCTTCCGAGCAGCTTCGAGTCTCTATACAGGGCTTCAAATGGTTCAACTATGTCATACGGTCCGCCAGGAGGTTCATAGAGCAACTGGTTGAGAGTACCCGCTCCTATCTCGAGGGTGCTCTGGCTCCCGGGGGTGGAGACGACATCCATGGCTACCTGCCTGTGCAGCCATCGTTCCATTTTCTGGGACAGAGATGAAGCTGCCGTTCCGCCTTCCCGGTTTGCCTTGTAATGCTCTGTATAGATCTTCGCTATCCCCTCTGGCAGGGGCGGCCGGGCCTTGGGAAATCGATTCAGGATTTCTGTCTCTCCCGCGGCATGAGGAGCCGCGCGCATGTTCGGGGGTATCATTTCATCCCTTTCCCTGTTCCCAAGGCACTGGCGTATTGGGGCCAGATCGGTTTCCCAGGCAACCCTTCCTGGGTAGCAGAGCATCCCAGACGTGTCAATCTCCTGCCAAGGAGCGCCCGGTCCGGCACCCGTGGACCACGAGGAAATCCGCCATGCCATCGACCTTGGCGCGTTCGACTGACACCTTGCCGTCATCCGTGCCCGGGATGACGAGGGACTTGATCCAGTTCACGCTCCGGTCCCCGGTTATGACCCCCAGCGGGAAGCCGACCCTTCCCAGCCTCCTGGTAACGCCTCGTTCACGGGTGCCGAGCCGCCTCCCCGCAGGGCCGTGTATCGAACCGAACAGCCACAGCCCACCCAGGTGTCCACCACCTCGCTCCCCTGGTTGGGCGGGCTCAGCATGACCACGCGCCCGAGGGTGGGCAGGGGTTCGGTCGCCTGCATGGACCTCACGATGATCCCGCCCATGAAGTGGGTTACGAGGTGGACCGAACGGGCACCCGCCGCCCTTGAGACAACTCCTTCCTGATCATGGTAGAGAGCTGCTCTATCAGGTATTCCCGGGAGACATAGTCTTTGTTGAACACCGTGAACCCCTGGCTCGTGAGATATTCGCCCGGGGAATTCATGGACCGGCTCGTCCTGGCCAGTCCCTGGAGGCGCGCCACGCACTCGCCGGTCTGGCCGTACACAGGCGCGGCAAGGGAAAGGAGCGCAACGAGCATGAACGTCCTCATGGGAACCCTTTGCAGGTGTGCCCCGCATTCCTCAGGTCCATGACCTGCCCGCGACTGCATATCCGCAGTTCCCTCATGAGATTCTCACAGTTCAGGGGCCTTTGAAGGCACGAGACATACCAGAACAAAGACCTCATTGCCCGTGTTTCTCAGCTGATGCTCTTCAAGGGCCGGCATGAACACCACGTCACCGGGTTTCAGCGGATGCCACTGCCCGTCATGATAACACTCGCCGTTCCCTGAGTGGATGAACATCTCATGCTCCCAGTCGTGCACGTGTCGGGGGGTGTATCCACCGGGCGCGATCTCGAATATGCGCATGAAGAAATTCTGTGCGCCGTCACCACTGCCGATCACCACGCGGGCCGCGACTCCCTTCATGGTCTCATTGTTGAAATTCGTGGGAGTGACCGCGCGATATCCTCTCATCGTCATGACACCCTCCCTGATCGCTTTGAGAAGGCCTGCCCCTTGCCGTGTGCAGAGGTCCCTGGTTCCATGCAATATCGCCGTATTATCAGAGACTAACAGAGCTCACACCCTGCGTCAAGTGCCGATGCGGCTTGACAAAGAGGCCTCCTTGTGAGATCATAGAGAGCTGTTTTCACAAGGTTATAAAAAACAGGAGGTGTGCGTGGAAATCTGTGAGCCTCCCCCTTGAGCTGGTGGGCAGGGTGGTCAAAAACATCGGTATGTTCCTGAATGGATAACAATTCCAACCCTCTCCTGATGGAGAAACCCCTGCTCGATACGGATCGTCCTGCACCTGCACCGCGAAGCGGTCGACCCCGTCTCTCACGCCAGCTCTGAGGCACCCTAAAAAACCGAGGTTACCGGCCCCCGGAAGCATCCGGGACCGGTTCGTCGCCGGCACGTCCATGGCCCCGGCATGCCCGGTGGCGGCCCCTGGTCTGAAAGAGGGAGACACGGATATCCACGGCGCTTCCCAGGGAGGATACCCATGGCAACCATGATTGCAGAGATATTCCTGTTGTTCCTCGCCGGCATCATCACGGACCTCCTGGTCACCCGCTACACCCGCTCGGTGGCCGAGAGGAGGGTGTGGAGCGCCACGATCCTGAGCGGCGTGATCACCTGCGCCAACTTCATCATGTTAAGCGTCATCATCCGCGACGGAGCCCTCCAGTCGCTCATCGGCATCGCGGCGTATGCGGGCGGCAACACCGTGGGCACGTACGTGGCCATGGTGAAAAACGCGCTCTGATGCCGGGCGGCACGACTCATTCCCACCCGGCATTGTGGGAACTGCAAGATTCAGCTACATTTTCCCGGTGGGTTTGCCGATAGCTCAATCATGGCATGAAGACAAGCACTGATCGTGAGAGGTAGGTATGGATGTGACCCTGGTAAATCCGTTCATTGAGGCGACACTGCACGTTCTGTCCTCGCTGGCCTTCACCAAGGCCTCAGCAGGGAAACCGTTTTTGAAGAAGGATCAGCTCGCCAGCGGCGACGTCTCGGGCATCGTGGGATTGTCCGGCGAGGCGCGGGGCACCATCTCGGTGAGCTTCTCAGAGCAGAGCATCCTGTCCATCGTGAGCAACATGTTCGGAGAGCCGGTCAGGGAGATCAACGACGAGGTCAAGGACGCGGTTGGAGAGATCCTGAACATCGTCTCGGGCCAGGCAAGGCAGAAGCTGGAGGCCACGGGCAGGATCCTCAAGGGCGCCATCCCCACGGTGATCACCGGGAAGAACCACACCATCTCCCACATCACCAAGCAGCCCATCATCGCCATCCCCTTTGACACGGACAACGGCCACTTCACCATCGAGGTATGCATAGAGGACAAGCCCTCGGGCTGACCCTGTACAACACCGACGACTCCCAGAAAGAGCGCAGGGGATGGGCATTCCGGCGCTCTTTCTCTGCGAATCATCCCTTCCCCCACCCCCGCATGTGCGGCACCGGCAATACCACCCGCCTGTCCCGGGTCAGGATGTCCTACCCACAGCAGCCGGATCGTGCTACTGAGAGAAAAGAATATCTGCCTCTGTTTTACCGCACCGCTGATGACGACACTGTCCATGAGAGGGAGGTGAGCAGACCATGAAGGATCCGGCAAAGACTGCTGAGAACCTCAGGACGTTCCTCACCCTGGGCATCTGGCACATACGGATCGACGACCTCAAGGGCTTCAGGAGGCACCGCATCCTTGCGCTGCGTGTACTGGTCCTCTCGGTCAGGAAGTTCATTTCGGACCAGTGCGTGCTGTGGTCCTCCGCGCTCACCTTCTATTCCCTCATGTCCATCGTACCCGTGGCCGCACTGCTCTTTGCCGTGGCCAAGGGGTTCGGGTTCAAGAGTCGCCTGCAGCAGCAGCTCATGGAGCAGTTCGGGGGACAGCAGGAGGTGCTGGCCTACGTCATCGACTTTTCCAACCGCCTCCTGGACTCCACCAGGGGCGGCATCCTGGCCGGCGCGGGAGTGATCGTGCTGCTCTGGGCGGTCATCAAGATGCTGGGCAACGTGGAGGAGTCCTTCAACGCCATCTGGGGGGTGACCCGTCAGCGGTCCCTGGGGAGGAAGTTCAGCGACTACCTGTCCATCATGCTCATCGCGCCGGTCCTGCTCATCGCCTCCAGCAGCGCCGCGGTGATGATCGTGGGCCGCATCGGAACCCTGAGCGAAGAACTGGGCCTGTACGGCTTCGTCGCGCCGCTCCTGGACATCGTCGTACGGGCGGTCCCGTTCCTGCTCATATGGGTGCTGCTCTCGTTCATGTATATCTTCATCCCCAACAGGACCATCCGGTATGCATCGGGAATCCTTGCCGGAGCCTTCGCGGGCATCGTCTTCGTAGTGGCCCAGGAGGTCTATATCGCCTTCCAGATCGGCGTTTCCCACTACAATGCCGTGTACGGCAGCTTTGCGGCCCTGCCCCTGTTCCTGGTCTTTCTCCAGCTCGGCTGGTTCATCGTGCTGTTCGGTGCAGAGCTGTCCTATGCCCACCAGAACGCCCATGTCTGCGGCATCGGCCCCGAGATGGGGCCGTTCGCGAGAAGGCTCCTCACCCTGAAGATCGCCCACACCATCGTCAGCAACTTCGTCCGCGGACTTCCAGCGCCGACGGCGGCATCCCTGTCCGGAGAGCTCGGCATGTCCTTGCCGAACATCAACGGGTCCCTGGCCGAACTGAAGGCCGCGGGCATCATCCTGGAGACGCACCCCTCGGACACCGCCGACGATCCGGGTCATGTCCCGGCACGGGGCCCGGAGTCCATCTCCGTGGCGACGGTGGTGGAGGCCCTGGAAGGGGGAGAGGCGGCCTGCGGCTTCCTGCCGGAGACCCGTGAGACGCAGGAGCTTGAGGGGATACTCCGGGATTTCCTCAGGTCCCTGGAGGCCTCCCCTGCAAACAGACTCCTTCGGGACATCCCATCGGGAAAGACGACCTGACGATCCGGCCACTGCCGGCACAGGGCAGCCTGAACAGCAAAGGCATCAGGCCCGGAAGATGAAGTACACGGCCCCCGTGAGGCAGATGCCCGCCCAGAGGTAGTCGAGCTTGAAGCCCTGGTTCATGTAGATCATGGAGAAAGGCACGAACACGGACAGCGTAATGACCTCCTGCAGGATCTTGAGCTGGGAGAGGCTCATCTGCTGGAACCCGATGCGGTTCGCCGGAACCTGGAGCATGTATTCGAACAGGGCGATCCCCCAGCTTGCAAAGGCGGCGATGTACCACTGGGCGGTGTTCAGGTTTTTCAGGTGGCCGTACCAGGCAAAGGTCATGAACAGGTTGGAAAGGACGAGGAGCAGCGTCGTCTGCACGACAATGGGCATGGTGTCTTTTCTCACTCCCGGTGCATGGTCAGTCTCGTAAGTCCCTCTAGCAGATTCTCATCGGCAGGCAAAGGGTTTTCCTCAAGGGGGCGGCAGGGGCACATTCGTCCATTGACCGCCGAAGTGTTTTCACCTATAGCCGCAATGAGCCTCTCCTTTTGAGGGGTGGTGCGGTTACGCGTGGAGAAGTCGTGCTGGTACCCGAACTCGATCATGAACGCATCGTCCGGATGAACACCGGGGAGTACTCTGCCTGCGGCGTGGCCATGAAGTGGATCCCCCCCGACAAGGCCGAAGGGGCAGAACGTCTGCGGCAGGATCTGCTGCTGAAAATCGCCGGAGCATCGTCCTTCGAGTTCAACGACACAAAGCCCGTCTACCGGAGCCTGTCCCCGGGGTGCCGCCTGTGCGGCCAGGGCGCCTGGTCGTGCCTGTTCATCAGCAACCTGTGCAATGCCCGGTGCTTCTTCTGCCCGGCCAGGCAGGACAATCAGGACGAACCGGGCACCAGTACCCTGACCTTTCCGCGGTGCGGTGATTATGCCGACTACCTGGAGCGGTTCGGATTTAAGGGGGCGAGCATCAGTGGCGGCGAGCCGCTGCTCGATGTCGAGAAGGCCCTCTCCTTTGTCAGCACCATCAAGGAACGCCTCGGCGGAAACATCTACCTGTGGCTGTACACCAACGGCACCAGGCTCACCCGCGAAACGGCCATGCGCCTGGCCGATGCGGGCCTCGACGAGATGCGGTTCAACATCGCGGCCACTGGGTACGACCTCACGCCCCTTCGCATGGCCGTGGGCGTCATCCCCCACGTCACGGTGGAGATCCCGGCCATCCCCGAGGACATCGAGATGATGCGGGACAAGCTCTTCGAGCTGGACGACGCCGGGGTGGAGTTCCTGAACCTCCACCAGATCCGTTGCACGGGCCACAACGTGGGCAACCTCGCCTGCCGCGGATACACCTTCCTCCACGGGCCCCAGATCGGCATCCTCGAATCCGAGCTTACCGCGCTGCGCCTCATGGACCATGCCCGCCGCCACGCCATCGGCCTGGGCATCAACTACTGTTCCCTCATCTACCGGCACCGGTTCCAGGCACGGTCCTCCCGCATGCGGTGGGCACCATACATGGCCAAGTCCTTCGAGGAAGTGACCGGTGCCGGCCTCATCCGGACCGTGCAGATCGCTGCAGACCCTGCGGAAATCCTGAGGGTCGAGGCCTGTCTGAAGTCCCGGGGCGTCGACCCGTCCCTGTGGTCCATTGCCTCCGACAGGTGTCGCATGCTCATCGCCGGCAGGCTCCTCAAGACCCTTGACCCGCTGCCTGCTGCCGTGAAGGTCTCCTATGCCCTTGCCACGGTCAGACCCGGTGTCACCTACCGAAACCCCTTCCGGGAGGTGCGCCTCGCCTCGGGTGGCAAGGTGGTCATCGAACGCTCAACGGTGTACCCCGACGTGGACCTGTCACCGCAGGAGATCGGCATCTTCAATGCCGCGTTCCTTGACTGCAGCCGACCGGTGGTCGCCGACGCCGTGTACCGCGATGCCTGCGCCCTTGACCCGTCAGGGGAACTCCGGCACAGGTGGCGCATGATCGTCCAGGCCGAGACCCTGCGTTCGGGCCTTCTGGAATACTATTGATTCACCCGGATCACCACGCTATTATTTATGGCGATGCTTCCCTGCGGACCGGCCATGAACAGCACAGGTGTTCTGAAACGGTTCCTCCGCCTTGCATGCACAGCGCTGCTCCTTGTCGTGCTTTCCCCCGACACCCACGGAGCTACGGCGAAAAAGGTCGTCCTGGCCACCGGGGAGTGGCCGCCGTACAGCTCCGAGCATATGGAAGGGCACGGGATCTTCACCACGATAGTCACCGCGGTGTTCGCCGAGATGGGCGTCACGCCCGTATACCGCTTCTACCCGTGGAAACGGGCCGAGCATGAGGTGAGAAAAGGCCATGCCTTTGCCGCCTTTCCATACATCATAACCCCGGAGAGGTTCGCGGAGTTCACTTTCTCGGAAAGCATCGCCTTCAACTCGGGCCGTCTGTTCTACGATACCCGGAGGTACCCCGAAGGCATCGTGTTCCACGACATGAACGACCTGTCGCACTACCGCATCGGCGGGAGCCTGGGATACTGGTACGAGGAGGTCTTCAAAAAGCACGGCATCCCCATCGACTATGCCCAGACCGATGAGCAGAACATCCACAAGCTCCTCATGGGGCGCATCGACCTTGTGCCCCTGGACGAGGCAGTGGGGCTGTACCTCATCCGCAAGCTCCACCCGGACAAGGTGAACCGGTTCGCCTTTGCAGAGAAACCCCTGAACCAGGACAGCCTCCACCTGATGATCTCCCGGACCTATCCCGGATCCTCCACTCTGACCAGACAGTTCGCTGCCGCCCTCGAGAGGATCAAGACCAACGGCGTGTACGAGAGGACATGCAACCGGTACGGGATCATCATGTTCCGCTCGCAGACCCTGCTCTACCTCGGAGGCACGGATATCTTCCCTGGTTCCCGGTAATCCCACGGAACGAGGTATCGGGAGAACCGGCATGAGCATGACCGCAATGACCGGTCCGGGGGTTAAGAATGCTCTCATGTTTTCCGATGCGTGAGTGAGTGAACAGATAGTACTCCACCTTACCAAGGGGGCGTTCATGAGAAGACTGGTTCTCGTGGTGTTTCTATGCTGTATCGTCCATCCGGTCCATGCCCAGCAGGCAGGCAAACTGCACATCGAGGCCCTGCAGGTGTCCGACATCGAGGTGTACAACCGCTCGTACGAGGGGTTCCAGGAGGAGCTCGCCAGGTCGGGCATCGTGGAGGGGAAGAACCTCGTCATCCGTCGGCATATCATCGACGCCAAGGCCGATCCCAACCTGTGGCAGAAGGTGAACATCCTCATCAGGATCAAGGGCAAGGCTTCGGATATCGTTGATGCGAAGCCCGACCTGGTGCTCACCATCGGTACGCCGGCCACGAAGTACTCCATGGACAAGTTCGTTGCCGCGGGGATCCCCGTGGTCTTCACCGCCGTTGCCAACCCGCTGGTCCTCGGGTGCCCGTCCCTTGAGCGCCCCCTGCCCGGCATCACCGGCGCGACCCTGTACCTGGATCCGCTTGCCCTGCTCAAGCTCTCCCAGATGGCGCTGCCCACCATGAAGTCCATGGGCATGATCTACAGCGACGACGACAACGCGGTGGCCTTCGTGGAGGAGGCCAGGAAGAAGGCCGAGACCCTTGGCATCACCATTGTGCCCAGGCAGGTGAAGAAGTCCGATCCCATCAGGCCCGCAGCGGCCGAACTCGTCAAGCAGGGCGTGGACTGCTTCGGTGTGCCCCTGGACGCCTACTACGGCCTCAGGAACACCCAGCCCGGCCGGGACATCCTGGCCTATGCCATGGAGGCGAACAAACCCCTGTTCGCCTACGCGAATTTCCCCCTGCCAGGCGCCACGCTCTACATCGGGCCCGACTTCACAACCGTGGGAGCGCTGGCAGGCAAACAGGCCGTCCGGATCATACTGAACAAGGTGAAGCCCGGAACCCTGCCTATCCTCAGGCAGCAGGAGCTCATAGTCCTCACCGATCCCCAGGCGGTCCAGCGGCACGGCCTGAAGTTCAGTCCGGCCCTGCAGCAGCTGGTCAAGCCCGCCAAGTTCGAGAAGTAGGTACTCTCAGGGCGCCAGCACGACCGTGTCGAGATGAGCGTCCAAGGCATCTCCGGGCACGCTCCTGCGGTCGTAATAGCGGACCGCGGGCCGGTACCCCAGCAGGGCCTCCAGCCGCTTGCCGTGGATGCGTTCCTCGTCCTGCCCTGCATCCTCGGGCATGGATGCCCAAAGCGGCCTCGAACGGTCGCCGTCCAGGGGGAGCATGGTGTAGATCATCAGGCCCTGCGCGGTTGTGGACTCGACGAAGAGCTGGCAGGAACGTTCCGGGGTGAAGGACGACATGTACTCGCGGTCAATTGCCCGCCGCGTGAGGGGGCTCACCGACCTGACCCACTCGGCGGTTACGCCTTGTCGGTACATGCCATCGGGTACGACCCAGCTCAGCAGGCTGTACGGGTTCTCATCCAGCAACCCCTTCACGCGCTCCGCGAGGTCTTTCCGCTCGAACCACTGGGTGTCACGGACCTCCACGCACAGGGCCTGCCCCAGGGAGTGCGGATCCACGGTCCGGCATTCTCCTGCTCTGCCGAGCACGATGCGGCTGATGAATCCCGGTCTCCCCTTATGAGCCCTCATCCGCGGCAGTTCCACCGGGAAGAGGTCAATACCGGATGCCTCCTCGGCATAGGAGAAGGCCTCGCGGATGTCATCCCGGTCCATGGTGTGGCTCTTCGTGATGAGGTATGGCGGCTCCGGGAGATGTTCGATGCCGAACCGCCGGGCCTGCGCCCTGAGCACCGTGCCAGGCAGGACGCTCAGGGGGTACACGCTCAGCTCGTCGCAGAGGTCATTGCCCAGCACGAAGTCTATGGAACGCTTTACATCGGTTAAACGGTCCCCGGGAAGACCCACCATCACGTCGGTCATGACCCGCACCCCGGCACCCCTGAGCATCCTGACCCCGCTGATGAACCGCTCCTCGTCGAAGCGCCTGCCCACGTTCCTCAATGTGGCGGCATTGATGCTCTGGAGGCCGATCTCCACCTGGCACAGCCCGGAGCGGACCATGGCGCCGACCAGTGTGGGGGTGAGATCCTCCGCGTTGAGCTCGCAGCTGAAGCCAAGGGTCTCGGCGCGCTCGGCGGCCATGGCGGCCAGGAGCCCAACCAGGTCGGGCCTTCGGGCAAAGCACGGGTCGATGAGCGTGATCTCCCCCACGTCCGTTCGGCGAGCCAAGGCGACCTCGCGGCGGATCCTCTCCACGGGGAAGACCCGCACCACCGGCACGCTCTTGTGGTAGTAGCAGTAGGTACAACGCATGGGGCAGCCCCGCATGGTCTCAAGGAGCATGGTACCGTGCAGCGATGGACCGATCAGCCCTTCCAGGTACGGGGACGGTATGCCGTCGAGGCGCTCCCGGTGTCTCCCGGGCTGGAAGGACACAGCCGCCTCGCCGTGGCGTGCCA
This sequence comes from Deltaproteobacteria bacterium, assembly GCA_029547045.1. Taxonomy (GTDB): domain Bacteria; phylum Desulfobacterota; class Desulfomonilia; order UBA1062; family UBA1062; genus MWEI01. The sequence continues at coordinate 11,022 of JAKPQL010000017.1, forward strand.
TAAGGCCGGGGATTCCGGCAAGCCCGACACCACCCTGCGCCACACACCCTGCCAGCTCTGCGAAGGTCTCCTCGCCCTCCCCGCACACGCCGCAGTGGAAGGAACCGTGACCCTGGAGAAAAACATTGTCCGGTGTGACCTCGGGACCCCCGAGCACGATCATGCACCGCTCCAGGCGCTGCCTGATCAGGCTGCACAGGTGCAGGGTGCGCTCCACGTTCCAGAGGTAGCAGCTCAGTCCTACCAGGTCGGGCTCGGCCTCGACGATCCAGCGCAGCAGGGCGGCATCGCCACCCAGGTTCATGATGTGCCCCGGGCAGATGCGCACCTCGGCCTCTTCGCCCTGCGCGGCGAGATACGCTGCGAGGTACCCCGCAGCCAAGGGGACGTTCTCCCGGGAATAGACGTAGTCGTGGGACTGCAGGGGCAGCTGGAGGAGCGCGATCTTCACCCTTCAGTATCCTTCCATGCGGCAGCCCACCCCTAGGAGATGTCCAGGTCGGGGTAGAGGCGTTTCAGGCACTCCGGGCAGATGCTGTGGCTGAACTCGGCCTCGGAGTGGTCCTGGATGTATCGCTCGATCTGGTTCCAGTACCCCCTGTCGTCGCGGATCTTCTTGCAGGATGAGCAGATGGGCAGCAGCCCGCTCAGGGTCTTGATCTGGGACAGGGCACCTTCGAGCTTGAGCTTTTCGCCGTTCAGTGCCTTCTCCACATTCTCCCGCTGGACGAGTTCCTCCCTCAGGCGCTCATTGGCGTTCTTCAAATCCTGAGTGCGGATGTTCACGAGCTCCTCCAGGTGGTTCCGATGTGCGGCGAGTTCCTCGTTCATGTTCCTGAGATCCAGGGTGGATGTTCGGAAGTAGCGCCAGGCAACCAAGGTGGGTGGCAACGAGCACAGGAGGAAAAAAGCCGCGGTGAGGATGGACTCCAGGAGGTTTCTCCTCTGCAGGGCCTTGAAATGGGTGACCTCGAAATCCGCGCAGGACAGGTACGGCCTGCCGCCCGGGGACCGCTCACGTACGGCCACTGACCGGAAGTGGCCCCACTGGTCCGTGTACTCGACAAAGACCGTGCGCCCGGTCCGGTAGGCCTCCACGAACTCCGGGGGTATGTCCTCGTAGGGCAGGAAGTACCAGGATCTGCGCTGCCTGGCCTCCTCCTCGGACACGGTGGGGGCAGAGAAGTAGAACCTGCCGTCCTTTTCCACCAGGGTGTAGATCCATTTGAACTCGGTCTGCAGGGCGAAGTCGGAGAGCGCCCTGCGGTTCCTGAGCTCCTCGTCGAAGCCGATGGACCTCTCGTCCACCGCCCGGTCGTGAAAATCCGGTGCGAGCATGTACTTCAGGCTCTTGGCCACCACGAGCATGCGCTTGTCGATCTCGTGGCGCATGGCGCTCATGCGCTCGTGGTTCGACCACCAGGCATAGGCGATGACGCCTGCCATGAAGACACTCAGGCTCAGAATCCCATAGATGACATACTTGAGGTGTTTCTTCTCAGGCATATGGCCATGGGGCTCCTTTTCCCCTCAGGTACGTCGCGGCATCATGGATCGCACTGTCCATGTCCCATTGTACCGGGAATTGAGGGGCATTTCCATCTCTGCCTACTTGTAGCTGTGGAGACCGGGCAGGTAGTTCACCCCGAAGTAGGTGAACAGCACCGCGGCCAGGCCCACGGCGAGGATGATTACGAACCGTTGGCTCGTGGCGTTGTCGCGGATGCGTACGTGGATGGCCAGGGTGTAGATGAACCAGGTGATGAGCGCCCAGGTCTCCTTGGGGTCCCACCCCCAGTACCGGCCCCAGGCCACGTGGGCCCAGACCGAACCCGTGACGATGCCCAGGGTGAAGAGGATGAATCCGGTCTTCAGGCAGTCCTCCAGCATCCCCTGCACCGCGGCGCCCCCTTCCGGGGTGCCGTGCTTCATACGGGTCATGATCCCGAAGACCGATGTCAGGACGAAAGCGGCGTACCCGAGGAAGCACGTGATCACGTGTACGATGAGCCAGTTGCTCTTGAGCGCCGGGATGAGCGGCTTGATCTGGGAGTCCACCGAGGGCGAGAACGAGGCATAGGCCATGAGGAGGAAGGCCACGGGCATGACGAATACGCCGATGATGCCCTTTGCCTGTCTCCACGCGAAGACCAGGTAGAGAAACACCACGGACCAGGAGAAGAAGATCAGCGATTCGTAGAAGTTCGACAGCGGTGCGTGGCCCATGCCCGCATGGTAGGACTCCACCCAGCGCAGGGCCATGCCGGCGGCGTGGAGCACGAACCCGCCCAGGGCGACGAACCGTCCCGCCTTCTCCCAGCCCCCCTTGGCCGCCGTCTCGGACGCGAGGAACAGCACAAAGGAGAGCAGGTAGACAAAGGTGACCACGGCAAGGATGGTGGTGTTCACGCCCTGCCCCCCGCCAGATGCACGATTTTCTCCAGAAGGCCCCCGTCCGCCTGCACCGTCCTGTTGTTCCTCCGCTGTGCGAGCCTCACCGTGAGGATGCCCTGGTTCTCCTCCACCACGACCCACACCCTCTCATGGGCCATGAGGAAGATCATGCAGATCCCCACGACGAAGAGCGCCGCCCCTCCAGCCACCAGGGGCACCCCGGGGTCCCGGTTCACCCCCAGGACGGTGGTGGGCCTGAGGGTGATGCCCTCCAGGGCAAAGGTGTAGGGTCTGATGAGCGAGGGGTTGAACTGGGGCACCTCCTCGGTAATGCCCGGGTGCTCCCGGGAGATCTCCCTGATGTCCCTGAAGAGCCAGAGCATGGAGCGGCCCTCCGGGGTCTCCACGAGGAGCTGCATGCCCGGGCCCATGCGCATCATGTCCGGCACGATGCGCATGACATGCACCCGGTAGCCGGTGCCGCCCATGTCGATTACCGAGCCCTGTTCGGCAATGAAACGCTGCGTGCCCCAGGGCGCGCTCACCGCCAGGGATGCCTCGGAGATCTCGCCGAATCCGCTCTGGGAGAAGAGGATGCCCTCGAAGCTCACGGGGTGGTTCACCAGAACCGGTCTCTTCAGAACCTCGCTGCCGTTGCTGATGAAGGAGACGTCTGACCGGTACTCCCTGGGCATGCCGCTTGCGTAGTACTCGACGTTGAACCGGTCGCAGCGGATCCCGAAGGGCAGATGCACGTGGGAGCCGTCATAGAGGGTGACCACGTCCAGGGTCTGCCCCTGAGGGATCTCCATGGTGCCCTTGTACCCCGAGAAGGCGAGCACCACGCCCACCAGGATAAGGAAGATGCTCCCGTGCACGATGAGCGGGGCGAACCTCCGCGCCCTGCCCCGCTCTCCCGTGATGACCCCGGGCCCATCGTCCCCGCGCCCGGTGAGGGTGTAGTCCCGGGAAAGCACCTGTACCAGGCTCTGACGCAGCATGTGCGGATCGATGCCCCCGGGGAGCTTCACCTCAGCAAGGCCGGCTGAAGGCATGGGTGTGTTGCGTGACCAGGGGCGCACCTTCATCCGCACCGCCATGCAGGCCAGCATGTTCACCATGAGGGCCAGTACCGGGCCGATGAACCACAGGGAGTGGAACACGTCCCTGAGGCTCAGGAGCATCATGACCCGCTGGGAGAGGGGAAGCCCCCCGGTGGGCCGGTAGGGAGCCTGCGGTATGATGGTGGCCGCGATGCACAGCAGCGCGATCCAGGACAGGAGCACCTCGGTGATCTTCATCGAGGCGAGGGACCTGAGCATGCGCCCGCCGCGGGTGCTGCGTGCTGTATCTCCTGCCTGCATGCGATGAGAACCTCCTCCAGTCACAGGATTGCGGTTATGACCTCCCGGATGGGACCGAGAAACCCCCTCACCTGCAGGGCCACTATATCACCTGGCCCACGCATCAGCCAAGGAGGCAAAGTACACGAGCGCTACTTCGATTCAACGGCAGGATCCGGGGTGGGTGCGGCATCCTTCTTCTTCTCCAGGAAGCCGGGATAGAGCTTCTCCATGCACTCCGGGCAGATGCCGTGGCTGAACACCGCGTCCGAGTGCTCGGAGATGTAGCCCTCGATCTGTTTCCAGTACCCCTGGTCGTCGCGGATCTTCTTGCAGCTGGCGCAGATGGGGATCAGGCCCCTGAGGGTCTTCACGTCCGCCAGGGCCTGCTGCAGCTCGCGGACGAGGCGCTCCCGCTCGCCTTCGGCCTGCTTGCGCTTGGATATGTCCCGGGCGACCACGAGGATGTTCACGGGTCTGGCCTGGTCGTCCCAGATGAAGGTCGTGGTGAGCTCGATCCAGAGAGTGTCGCCGTCCTTGCGGAGCAGTTCGAGCTCCAGCGTGCGGGGCACGTGCCGGTCGATGGGTTCCGGCTGGCGGTTCCTGGCCAGTTCCTCGGACAGAACCTGCCTGGCCAGCGCGTACGACTCAGGGGTGAAGAGCTGTTCAACCCGCAGCTGCATGATCTCCTGAGGGGAATAGCCGGTGAGCCGCATCACGGACGGGCTCGCGTAGGTGAACCGCAGGTCCAGGTCCAGGGTCAGGATGCTGTCGTGCACGTTTTCGGCAAGCAGCCGGTACTGGGCCTCGCTCCGGGTGAGGGTTTCCTCTGCGCGCCTGCGCTCGGAGACCTCCTGTTCGAGCGTCAGGTTCACGGCCCGGTACTCCTCCTTCTGGCATTCCAGCTCCCGGTTGACCCCGGCGGTCTTCTCCCGCTCCCTGTCGATCTGCCGCGTGAGGAAGAAATTGCTCCTGCTGGAGTACTCCAGGGAATAGCAGGCGATCATCCCTATGATGTTCGCGCTGATGAAGAAGAAGTTGTTGCTGAGCAGCACCACGAAGGGCGTCTGGCTGATCCAGACTGCCGCGATCTCGTACAGGACCACCAACACCCATCCGGAAAAGGTCGCCCAGAGGAACGGGATGCGCGCGAAGGTGTAGGTCCACATGAGGACGAGCACGATGCCTGCGTAATAGACGTAGCTGACCAGCGGCGTGGCCGTGATGATCATGCAGATGATGCCTCCTCCGGCCACGATGGAGCCGAAGGCCACCAGCGGGTTCACGTACCGCTCGAAGGCTTTTGTGTATGACAGCAGGAGTCCCACGACGATCATGGGGGCGACGACGGCATAGCGTATGAACCATGCGGTGGATTTCTGCTCCGGCATGAGCAGCACGTCCAGGATGCCGAAGATGGAGTAGAAGAACAGGGCGGTGACCATGGCGACACGGTTCTGCGGGAGCGAAGCCCTGATGTTCTCGATAGAGAATTGGGCCTCGAGGTTCGATGAGTCTCCCGTAAACCTCAGCGTCAGCGGGTGCAGCTTCATGGCGGCCTGATGATCCATTCCCGTCTCCATACTCATTACTTCCAGAAGAATAATACATTTTAAAAGGAGGATGTAAAGGAACTAGGTCATGGACCATGTCCATGATGCATCATGTCACGGGAGTTTGGGGATGTCACCACTACCACCCCCACTAGGAGAAAGGCGGTGGTCATTCTTGACAATGCACGATACCACCATGCCAGGATCCATACGGTGTGGAGAGACGGTCATGCTGATCGTATCCCTTCGAGTATCTGCCACCATACAGCCCTGATCTGAATCCGAGCGAACGTGTATGGAAACTGGCGAGAATGATGTGTCTTCGGTGGTGTCAAGAATGTCACGCACTTTTAATCCAGGTCTCTATCCTTCGGAGTAGTGCCTCCTGTTCTAGTCAATATCCCTTTGTCTGAGGTCTATAGTGGCCATCCCTCCCCCCAGAAGACCCCTGCCCTCCCTCACCCGTTCTTCCTGGCCAGCAGCATCTCCATGAAGGCGTCGGTGCGAGCCTTGAACTGGGCGTGCGAGAAGTTGCGGCTGTCCATGTGGTCGGCGTCGATGGTGACCGACGGTATGCCGAGCTCCTCGTCCAGGGCCCTGATGATCTCATCCTGGCCCAACGTGATGGGCACGCACGACTTGTTCCGGTGGAACACGGCGCCGTCGATGCCGTAGTCGCGGCAGGCCTTGAGCACCATTTCCTTCCGGCGCTCGATGGACAGGCAGGATACCAGCGAGTAGGACATGAGGCTCTTCAGGGCCAGGGCCCGCACCGGGTCCGAGGCATCGAGCCTGAGCGACCATGCCGCCGAGTAGGTCTCGGCCACCACGACCCCGCCCAGGCCCTCGAACTCGTTGAACAGGCCCATGTTGTACCAGAGCGGGATGTTGTCCCAGAAGAGCCTCACCAACTCGTCCTCGATGACGCCGATGCCCTGCTCGGCCCGCTCCGCCACCTCGTCGCGCACCCGGGTGAGGAAGTCCACCGCGGTCTGCGTTCCCTGCCGGGTGACCATGACGAACATGATGCCGATCTCGGACGCCGAGATGGGCGCCGGCCTGCAGCGCCGCAGAGACATGATCTCGTCCCAGAGGCGGCACGCCGCATCCGAGAGCTCCACTGTCCGGTGCAGCCGCTCCTGGTCGAGCTTCCTGCCCGTGGTCCTCTCGAGGAACTCGATGAGCCGGTGGATCTCGCTCACCGCGTAGTCCACGTGGTGCTCCCGGATGTCCTCGCAGGCCACCTGAGGCACGTCGGCCCGGAAGACCTTCGCCCGAGGGAAGCGCGACTCCAGGATCTGGAAGATCTTCATGGCAGGGACGCACCCGCCGCCGAAGGACATGAGCATGTCCGGCTCAGGCAGGCCGCCAAGCGGCACGCCCGGCCCGTTCATGTCGGAGTGCACGTAGCCCACGATGTTCCGCAGGTAGCCGCAGAGGTCCCGGGAGTACCCCATGCCCTCGGAGATCTCGAAATGCCCTGGCGCCAGGGAGAAGGCGGCGCACACCGGCGACCAGTTCTCCGGGAAGACCGGCTGGAGGTCCATGGCGTAGAAAATCTCGATGCCGCCGTTCATGGGCGGCATCCAGCCCACCGGCCTCCCCTCGGCCCGTGCCCGGTGGCACTCCAGGTAGTAATCGGTCACCACCCGGGTCAGTTCGCGGGCCGTGCTCAGCCGCTTCTTCGATTTCCCCGTGGAGCCCATCACGCCCCCACCATGCCTGCAAAGGTCTCCAGCCTCGTGAGCGCCTGAGCCTCCATACCGGCGTTCCCGTCGAGCTCCAGGAGGATGCTCGGGATACCCGCATCCTTCAGGGCCCCGCAGACCGCTGGGTAATCGGCCAGGTGAGGCGTGCAGAACTTCTGGAACAGGAAGATGACGCCCTGAGCTCCGGATGACTTCACCAGATCAAGGACAAGCGGGATGCGCTGGGACTGCCGGGAACGCGCCGGACACGGGAACCGCTTCATGATCCTGTTCCCCACCTGTTCCAGGGGGTTCTGCCCCGCAGCAGAGGCAGGCGTGAATGCTCGCAGCCCCGTGCACAGATCGTCCGCAGCCACCCTCAGGCCCAGGGCCTCGACGAGCGAGATGATCCCGGCGTCTTCCACGACGCTTCCCGAAACGAGCACGGGAATGCCCGGCGCAAGGATGGATCTGCAGGAATTCAGATCTGCCACCAGGCGCTCGAGCATCATGAGGTAGTGCACCGGGTCCATGGCAAAGAAGGCCTGAGCAACCACGTTGAGGTCGGCCGAAGTCATGGCGAGCGTGCCCTGGGCGCGTTGCTCGTGGAGCGCCGAGAGGATCCCCCGGATCCTTCCGTAGAGGTCCAGAGACTCTGCAAGTGCTTCATCGGAGTAGGTGCCGCCCGCAGAGACGAGCTTCTCCACTGTTTCCTCCAGGCACGACCGCAGGTACGCCCCTGCCTCCGGGGACACGTTGTACGGCAGCGGAATGCTGTGGACCAGCAGGTCCGGGAACGTGGCCTTCCATATGTTCACGCACCCGCACGCCACGTCGCAGGTGTACGCCTGGACGACGCCGGACAGGAACAGGAACTCGCCCGAGAGCGCATTCTCCAGGCTCAGCTGCATGTAGGGGCAGATGAATCCCGGCACCTGCGCGCATGCCTTCTCGGCCGGGCCGGTCCTTGCCCAGATGCGCACCGGCAGGAACCCGCATGCATGGATGAGCTCGACCGGGGTGTAGGTGCAGAAGTATCCGATGACCTTCTCGCCCCGGGAGACGGCGCCTTCGAGTCGTTGGCGCCGGTATTGCACCGCTTCCAGGAACGGCTCCATGGCGGCATGCGGGTGCATAGCTCTCCTTATTGTTTTATTGTATTACAATCGAGACCCCTGGAAAGTCAAGAGGGGCGGATGGGTCAGTGTGAAAAAAGGGCTGCGTAGAGCCCGTACGGGTCACGCAGCCCTGTGCAGGGGTCTGTTGAAGGTGGCCCTATTCAGCCAGCCGTGCCTTCAGGGCGTCAAGCTGCCTTCTCATGCGTGCCGGCAGCCGTTCGCCGAACTGGGCGAAGTGCTCTTCCAGGCTCGCGATCTCCGCCTTCCAGGCATCGATGTCCACCCTCAGGAGCTCCTGTATGCTCTCCGGGGCTATCTTCAGCCCGTTCAGGTCCAGGTCCTTCTCCTCGGGGAGCATGCCGATGGCGGTCTTGCGGGCGCCGACCTTCCCGTCCACGCGGTCGCACATCCACTCGAGCACCCTGCTGTTGTCGCCGAAGCCGGGCCAGACGAACTTGCCGGCGGCGTTCTTGCGGAACCAGTTCACGTAGAAGATGCGCGGGGCCTTCTCGCCGAGCCTGTCCCCCATGTTCAGCCAGTGCTGGAAGTAGTCGCCCATGTTGTAGCCGCAGAAGGGCTTCATGGCGAACGGGTCGCGCCTGAGCGCGCCCACGTCACCGATGTTGGCCGCCGTGGTCTCGGAAGAGGCCGTGGCGCCGAGGAACACGCCGTGGTCCCAGTCGAAGGCCTCGTTCACGAGCGGCACCACCCCTGCCCTGCGGCCGCCGAACACGAAGATGTCGATCGGCACGCCCTCGGGATTCTCCCAGTCGGGGCAGATGACCGGGCACTGTGAGGCCGGCGCGGTGAAGCGGGCGTTTGCGTGGGCGCCGAGCTCCCTGGACGAAGGCGTCCAGTCGCGGCCCTTCCAGTCGATGCCGTGGGCAGGCGGCTCCCCGTCCATCCCCTCCCACCACACGTCGCCGTCGTCGGTGAGGAGGCAGTTGGTGAAGATGGTGTTCTCCCTGATGGTGTCCATGGCCATGGGGTTGGACGAGTAGGACGTCCCCGGGGCGACGCCGAAGAATCCGGCCTCGGGGTTGATGGCGTAGAGCCTCCCGTCCGCGCCGATCTTCATCCACGCGATGTCGT
>JAKPQL010000067.1 GCA_029547045.1 Deltaproteobacteria bacterium
CTGCTCTCGGGCAGGGTGTTCCAGCCCGACGGGGTGAAGCTGAGGAAGTCGGACCGGCAGTTCGGCTACATCCACCCGTGCATGGCCTACCCGCTGGAAGACCTGGAGATACTGCTGTAGGGGAGGCTTGATCCGTAAAATGGGGTCAGAGTCGATTTTTACGTTCCCCTTGTTCCCATCATGTAAAAAATCGACTCTGACCCCATTTTACTCCTCGCCGGTGGAACGCCTGCAGGCACAAACCATGTGACTTTATCCCCATCCCGTCTTTGATTTCCCATACCTGTCTGTGGTAATGAAGACAAGATTCTGGAATGTGGTGGCAATCCCCTTCAAGCATGCACTCCGGGTATTTCACCACCCATTGCGGAGCTGTATACAATTTGCGGAGGGTTAACTACCATGCAGTTCATCGACCTGAAGGCACAGCAGAAGCGCATCCATGCGCAGCTCATGGAGAACATCTCAAGGGTCCTCGAACACGGGCAGTACATCCTGGGCCCGGAGATCAAGGAGCTCGAAAAGAAGCTCGGTGACCATGTGGGTGTGAAGCATGCCGTGTCCTGCGCCTCGGGCACCGACGCACTGCTCATGGCGCTCATGGCCTACGGCGTGGGCCCGGGTGACGCGATATTCACCACGCCGTTCACCTTCGTGGCCACGGCCGAGGTCATCTCGCTGCTCGGTGCCACGCCCGTGTTCGTGGACATCGAGCCCGACACCTTCAACATGGATCCGGACAGGCTCGGGGATGCCGTCGCGGCCCTGAAGGAGCGTAACCCCGGGAAGCACCCGCTGCCGAAGGGCCTCGAGAAGCTTACCGCCAGGGGTATCATCGCGGTGGACCTGTTCGGCCAGTGCGCCGACTACGGAAGGATCAACAGGGTTGCCAAGGAGCACGGCCTGTTCGTCATCGAGGACGCGGCCCAGTCCTTCGGGGCGGAGCAGGACAGCGCAAAGGCGTGCTCTCTGGCCGACATGGCGGCCACGTCGTTCTTTCCGGCCAAGCCCCTGGGGTGCTACGGCGACGGCGGCATGGTGTTCACGAATGACGACGGGCTGGCAATGAAGCTCGATTCCATCCGGGTGCACGGCAAGGGATCGGACAAGTACGACAACGTCCGCATCGGCATCAACGGCCGGTGCGACACGCTGCAGGCCGCCATCCTCCTGGCCAAGTTCGCCGTTTTCCCCGAAGAGATCACCCTGCGGCAGGAGGTGGCGTCGCGGTACAACAACCTGCTGGGACCGATCGGCGGGATCACCTGCCCCGTGGTAAGGCCGGGCAACCTCAGCGCGTGGGCCCAGTACTCGGTGCTGTGCGGCAACCGGGATGCCGCGCTCGACGCGCTCAAGGAGGCCAGGATCCCCACGGCCGTCTACTACCCCAAGCCCCTGCACGTGCAGGGCGCCTATGCATACCTTAGATACAGAGCGGAGGATTTCCCGGTCTCCATGAAGAGCGCTGCCGGCATCTTCTCACTGCCCATGCATCCGTACCTCGAGGCGCAGGACCAGGCAATGATTGCGGATGTGATCCAAAAGGCTTACAAGTAGTTCGTGGATATGTTCAATCGAGGAGACGTCAGGTGAAGAATGACGATGCAATGAAGGTGGCCGTGGTGGGATCGGGCTACTGGGGCAGGAACCTGGTGAGGAATTATGCGGAGCTCGGGGCGCTCTGTGCCGTGTGCGACAGCTCGACCGAGGCCCTGGAGGCGTTCAGGACGAAGTATGCCGGTGTGAGGTGCACCACCGACTACCGGGAGATCCTGGATGACGGGAAGATCACCGGCGTGGTCATCGCAACGCCCGCTGCCACGCACTTCTCCCTGGCGCGGGAGGCCCTGCTCTCGGGCAAGGACGTGTTCGTGGAGAAGCCCCTGGCCCTGCACGTGGGCGAGGCCGAGGAGCTGAAAGCCGTCTCCGAGAAGCAGGGACGCATCCTCATGGTGGGCCACCTGCTCCAGTACCACAGCGCATTCATCAGGCTCAAAGAGCTCATCCGGGCCGGCGAGCTGGGCAGGATCCACTACATCTACTCCAACCGGCTCAGCTTCGGCAAGATCCGCCGGGAGGAGGACATCATGTGGAGCTTCGCACCCCACGACATCTCCATGATCCTCACCCTGGCCCAGGAGGAGCCGGAGTACGTGATGGCCACGGGCGGCAACTACCTGCACAAGAAGATCGCGGACGTCACCACCACGCACCTGGAGTTCGGAAGCGGGCTCAAGGCCCACGTGTTCGTGTCCTGGCTCCACCCCTTCAAGGAGCAGACGCTCGTGGTGGTGGCCGATAAGAACATGGCCGTGTTCCGCGACACCGCGCCCTGGGGGCAGAAGCTCCTGCTCTACCCGCACAACATCCAGTGGCACGACGGCGTGCCCGTGCCGGACAAGAAGGACGAGACGAAGGTGGTGGTCGAGGAGAGCGAGCCCCTGAAGGCCGAGTGCTCCCACTTCCTCGCGTGCATGGCCACGAGGAAGACACCGACTACGGACGCCCGTGAAGGCATCGAGGTGCTCAAGATTCTCAAGGCCGGCCAGGACTCGCTCAATGCCGGCGGGAAGAAGATCTTCCTGGCGGAGGCCTACGCGAAGCCGAGGAACTACACGGTGCACGAGTCGAGCTATGTGGACGACGACGTGCTCATCGGCGAGGGGACCAGGATCTGGCACTTCAGCCACATCCTGTCGGGAACGCGGATCGGCAGGGGGTGCAGCATCGGCCAGAACGTGGTCATCGGGCCGGACGTGAGCCTGGGCAACGGGTGCAAGGTGCAGAACAACGTGTCCGTCTACAAGGGCGTGAACCTTGAGGACAACGTGTTCTGCGGGCCGTCCATGGTGTTCACCAACGTATTCAACCCCCGGGCCCACATCCCGCGCATGGACGAGATGAGGCCCACCCTGGTGAAGAAGGGGGCCACCATCGGGGCCAACGCCACCATCGTGTGCGGCTACACCATCGGTGCCTATGCCTTCGTCGGGGCGGGCGCCACCATGACCCGCGGAGCGC
>JAKPQL010000075.1 GCA_029547045.1 Deltaproteobacteria bacterium
TCAGGGATGCCGAGGCCATCGAGTCCCTGGGCCGGGTGGACACCCTGGTGGTGGACAAGACAGGGACCCTGACCATGGGCAGGCCCGCTCTCAGCGCCGTCATCCCGGCCGGAGAGATCGGCGGGGACCGGCTCCTCTACCTGGCCGCGAGCCTGGGGCAGGGAAGCGAGCACCCGCTGTCGGCAGCCATCGTCCAGGCCGCCCGGGACCGGGGGCTAGAACCCGCCCCGCACACGGAGTTCTCCTCGCACACGGGCAAGGGCATCACCGGCAGGGTGGATGGCAGGATGGTGGCGCTCGGAAACGAACGGCTCATGCAGGACCTCGGCATCGAGCCGGGGTGGCTCCAGCCACAGGCTGAACAGCTCGCGGGGCAGGGCGCCACGGTCATGTACATCGCCGTGGACCGGGTCGCCCAGGGCGTGATCGCGGTGGCCGACACCATGAAGGAAACCACCGCCCCGGCGGTGCGACTGCTCAGAAAAGACGGCCTGCACCTGGTCATGCTCACGGGCGACCGCGAGGCCGCGGCAAAGGTCATAGCGGGCAGTCTCGGCATCCGGGATGTGATGGCCCAGATGCTCCCCGCCGAGAAGGCCCAGGCGGTCAAACAGCTCCAGGCCCAGGGCCGCAGGGTCGCCATGGCAGGCGACGGCATCAACGACGCCCCGGCGCTGGCCCAGGCCGACGTGGGCATTGCCATGGGCACCGGCACGGACATCGCCATCCAGAGCGCCCAGGTCACCCTCATCCGGGGAGACCTGCGGGCCATCGCCAGGGCCCGGCTCCTGAGCAGGGCCGCCATGCGCAACATCCGGCAGAACCTGTTTTTTGCCTTCTTCTACAACATCCTGTGTATCCCCGTTGCAGCAGGCGTCCTCTACCCTGTCTTCGGGATCGTCCTGTCCCCCATGATCGCCGCGGCGGCCATGAGCTTCAGCTCCGTGTCCGTCATCGCCAACGCCATGAGGCTGCGCAGGGTGCGGGTCTGAGGGCGCACCCGCAGGGCAACGGAAAACCTTGTACGCCCGGGCGCTGGGGCATATAATCGAACGAGCACCCGATGCCGCCACCAAGACCATGTGAGAGGCGCGACCATTGAGCGAAGAGAATGCACCTTCCATCCACATGCGCAGACTGCGGGATACCGCCCCGTCTCTTGCCACCGGCCTCCTCATCCTGTGGGCAGGACTGTTCCTGTGGGAGACCTTCGATGTCATGGGTTTCCTGCTCCCCGAGGGGGTTGCCCGCTCCCCTGCCGTTCGGGCGGCCATCCACGGCCTGTTCGTGTGCGCCCTTGCCGGCCCGGCATTCTATCTCGCCGGACGCATCCTGAGGAAGAGCCCGCTGCAGATCACGGTGAAGGATGCCTATTCCCAGGCCTTCCTCAAGACCTCGCCGTCCTTCTTCGTGGCCATCGACAAAGACGGACGCACCCTCATGATGAACGATGCCATGACCGCGGCCCTGGGCTATGACAGGGACGAGGTCACGGGCCTGGACTACCTCACGGCCTTCGTGCCGGAGCACGAGAGGGACGGGGTGTCCCGCGTGTTCACATCCATCATGGCAGGCGGTGGCCCCACGGTGACCGAAAACCACGTGGTGACCAGGAACGGGGAGCGGCGGCTGGTGCAATGGCACGGCAGGGCCTTTTACCGGAAGGGCGGAGAGCTCGACTTCTTCATCGGTGCGGGCATCGACATCACCGAGCGGAAAAAGGCCGAAGATGCCCTGGCGGCCAGCGAGCGGCGCTACCGCCTGTACGCGGAGAACATGCGGGACGTGCTGTGGGTCCTGGACAACGACCTCCGCTACGCCTACATCAGCCCCTCGGTGGAGCAGCTCAGGGGGTACACGGTCCAGGAGGCCATGGACCTGCCCATGGACAGGGTGTTCACCCCGGAATCCCACCGGAAACTCCTCAAGATCATCAGCGAGATCAAGACCCTCATGGCCCGGGGCCAGAGCTTCGACCCGCGTGCCTCCCTCACCCTGGAGCTGGAGCAGTACTGCAAGGACGGGACCGTGCGCTGGTCCGAGGTGATCGCCAGCCTCCTCCGCGACGACGAGGGCGCCCACGTGGGATACCTCGGCATCACCCGCGACATCACGGAGAGGAAGCGGGCCCAGGAATCGCTCCGCCTCAGCGAGGAACGCTACCGCACCATCTTCGAGACAACGGGGAACGCCACGGTCATCCTGAGGGAGGACACGGTCATATCGCTGGCCAACAGCGAGTTCGAGAAGCTCTCGGGCCACCCGAAGCAGGACGTGGAGGGGAAGCGGTCGTGGACCGAGTTCATCGCCAGCGAGGACAAGGTCCGCCTGCTCGGCTACCACCACTCCCGCGGCATCGACCCCTCGGCCGCGCCCCGGAACTTCGAATTCCGCTTCATCACCCGATGGGGCAGCATCAAGGACGTGTCCGCCACTGCCACCATCATCCCGGGCACCACCATGAGCGTGGTGTCCATGGTGGACATCACCGAGCAGAAGCTCTCTGAGGAACGCCTGCGCCTGTCCCGGGAACAGCTCCGGCAGCTCCACATCCACACCCAGGACCTGCGCGAGCAGGAGCGTGCTCGGGTGGCCCGGGAGATCCACGACGAGCTCGGACAGGTGCTCACGGCCCTCAAGATGGACCTCTCCTACCTGGTGCGCAGGCTTCCCGAAGATCAGGCAAAGCTCCAGGCAAAGGCCGCCTCCATGATCAAATCCATCGATACCAGCATCGAGGCGGTGCGCAGGATCATCATGGACCTGAGACCGGGGCTCCTGGACCACCTGGGGCTCGTGCCGGCCATCGAATGGCAGACGGGCGAGTTCCAGAAACGCACGGGCATCCGGGGCGTCCTGAGCTTCACCCCCCAGGAGATCGTGCTGGAGCGCGAGGTCTCCACCACCGTGTTCCGCATCTTCCAGGAGGCGCTCACCAACATCGCCCGCCACGCGCAGGCAACCGCCGTGGACATATCGCTCACCGACGAGGGGGGCCTGCTGACACTGCGCATCCACGACAACGGCGTGGGCATCACGAAAAATCAGATTGATAATCCCCGATCCTTTGGGCTATTGGGAATGAGGGAACGGGCCCTGTTCTGCAACGGGTCCTTCGAGATATTCACCGAAGCCGGGGGTGGGACCACGGTCATCGTGACCATACCGCGCCCGGGCGTGGGGAAGATCCATGATACGGGTACTGGTGGCGGATGACCATCCCATCGTGCGCGAGGGGGTCAAGCAGATCCTCTCCGAGACGAGCGACATCGTGGTGGCCCAGGAGGCGTCCACGGGCCAGGAGGCCATTGACTGCGTCTGGAAGAACGAGTACGACGTGGTGCTCCTGGACATCTCCATGCCCGGCCGCGACGGCCTGGAGACCCTGCGGGAGCTCAAGACCATCCGCCCCAAGACGCCGGTCCTCATCCTGAGCATATACCCGGAGGAGCACTACGCAGTACGGGTCCTGCGTGGGGGCGCTGCGGGATACGTGGCAAAGGCGGGCGCGCCCGACGACCTGATCACGGCCATCCGCAAGGTGGTCGCCGGCGGGAAGTATATCAGCCCCGTGGCGGCTGAGCGGCTCACCTACGAGCTCGACCGTGACTCGAACAAGGCCCCCCACGAGACCCTGTCCGACCGCGAATACCAGGTCATGCGGATGATCGCAGCGGGCAAGGCCATCAAGGAGATCGCCGCAGACCTGTGCCTGAGCATCAAGACCGTGAGCACCTACCGGACCCGCATCTTCGAAAAGCTGGACATCAAGACCAACGCGGCACTGGTCCTGTATGCGGTGCAGAACAACCTCATCGACAGCGGGCAGATCCCTGCCGGGCCTCCCCCTTCGAACACCCTGGACGAGTGACACCACACCCCCCGAGGGATCACCCCCGCCCCGGAAAACCATGTAGGCTTTATCCTACATTTGAACAAGAAAATCTGTCATAGAAATATCAGAAATTTTGCCCTTCCCTTTTGTTGATTAGTATGTCATTAAGACAATCACAACAAGTGTTGTTCTGACCTCCTTTACGCCAGAAGAGGGGACAAGTCCTCTCGTGCTTTGTCCTAACAACCCAAACTTCTTCTGGCTATTTTTTTGTCCAGTGCACGGCGGGAAAGATGCCCGGAGGCCCCTGATCCCCGGGCACGGGGCGGCCTGTGTTCCCGGGAACGCCGACTTTTGGCTTGGACCGCCAGCGGGGCCATGGTAGTATGACGGCCGCTATGGAGCGCCCCGCAACCACCCTGGACATGGCCGGTATCCCCACCGAGGCGGCAGATGCCTTTCGGCCCGTTGCCGAAGACATCACGACACGGCTCCCCTCCCGGATCTCTTCTCTCACCGTGACCGGGAGCTGCCTGACCGGCGACTACATGCCGGGTTTATCGGACATCAATTCCGTGCTCGTCCTCCACAAGGCCGACATGGCGGCGCTTGACACCCTGTCGTCCATGGGAAACCGCTTCCGGAAAACCCGCGTCAGCTGCCCGCTGGTCATGACCGAGGAGTACATCCGCCGCTCACTGGACGTGTTCCCTGTGGAATTCCTCGACATGAAGCTCTTCCACAAGACCGTGCTGGGCACTGATCCATTCGTGGGCCTCGTCATCGACCCGAAGCCCCTTCGCCTGCAGTGCGAGCGGGACCTCAAGGGCAAGCTCATAAACCTGCAGCGGGGGTACGTCTCCTGCGGCGGGAAGGCCGGGGAGGTCGGAGCCCTTGTGCTGGAGGCATTTCCGGGGTATTTCCCCCTGCTCAGGGCCATGCTGTTCATCATGCAGGCGCCGAAGGATCCCCCTGCACACAAGACCGATGTCCTCACCGAGTCCGAGGCGGTTTTTCATGTCTCCCTAGGGGGCCTGCGGGAAATCCTGGCCATGAAGGCGGGGGCCAAGACCTCCCGGGACCAGGCACACGTCAAGTCACTGTTCCAGGAGTTATGCAGGATCACCCATGACCTCTCCCTCGCGATGGATACCCTGGTTCTGTAGCGTTCTCTGCCTGGTTTGCGCGGCCCTGCCCTGGGTAGCGCACGCCGCCCCCGCACAGCCGCTCGGCTACGTGGAGGACCGGGCCGGGATCATCGATGCAGCGGCCAGGACACGTCTTACCGGGCTGCTCCAGGAGCTCGAACAGAAGACCGGCGCCCAGTTCGTCATCCTCACGGTCTTGTCCACGGAAGGCGTGCCCCTGGAGCAGTTCTCCCTGGAGCAGGCCGAGCAGTGGGGCCTCGGGCAGAAGGGCAGGGACAACGGGCTGCTCATGGTCATTGCGGTACAGGACCGCAGATACCGGTTCGAGACGGGGTACGGCCTGGAACAGGTCCTCCCGGACAGCCTGCTCGGAAGCATCGGCAGGACATATCTGGTGCCGGCGTTCAGGCGGCAAGACTACACAAGGGGCGTCATGGACGCTGCATCCGTCGTGGCCCGGACCATCGCCGAGGCCCAGGGCGTGAAGCTCTCCGGCCTGCCCGAGGTGAGCCGGAGCGGAGGCCGGCAGGGATTCCCCCTCGGGCCCCTGCTCGTCTTCCTCGTCGCCTTCATTGCGCTTTCATCCCTGGGGCGGTCCCGGGGCTCGGGCGGGCTCCTCCAGGCGCTCCTCCTCGGCGCGCTGCTGGGTGGCCGGGGCCACGGGGGCTCAGGCGGGTTCGGATCCTTCGGAGGCGGCGGGTTCGGGTCCTTCGGAGGCGGCGGGGGCGGAGGCTTCGGCGGCGGGGGTGCGACCGGGGGCTGGTGAAGACCGGCCTTCCATGGCCACGCTCACGGCATGCGGTATGCGCAGAGGCGGGTACCCTTTTGCGCCTGTTTCATGTAATATACCCACCTATCTCGCACACACAGGAGGTCCTATGGGAAAAACGGCCCGGGTGATCATCGGGATCATTGTCATTGCCATCATCCTCGCGGGGTTTGCCGTCTCCGGGTTCAACAAGGCCCGCAGGCTGAACGTTGCGGTGGAAGCCCAGTGGGCCCAGGTGGAAAACCAGCTGAAGCGGCGCTTCGATCTCATCCCCAACCTGGTGGAGACGGTCAAGGGCTATGCAGCCCAGGAGAAGACCATCTTCCTCGGCGTGGCCGAGGCGAGGAAGGCATACTTCTCGGCACCTGACGTGGCGGGCAAGGCACGCGCCGCGGGCGAGTTGGAAGGGGCGCTGTCCCGGCTGCTCCTGCTCCAGGAGCGCTACCCCGAGCTGAAGTCGAACGAGAACTTCATGAAGCTGCAGGACTCGCTGGAGGGCACGGAGAACCGCATCGCGGTGGAACGCAAGCGGTACAACGACCAGGTGCGGGAGCTCAACACCTATGCCACCACGTTCCCGGGCATGTTCTTCGCCTCGTGGGCCGGCGTGAAGGAGGCACAGTACTTCGAGGTGCCCGAGGCCCAGACCGAGGCACCCCAGGTGAAATTCTAGCCCTGCCCGATCTCCCGGAGGAACCCTGACGGCACCTGGTACATCTCCCGGCCGTACAGTGCCCTCACCCGGGACCAGCTCAGCACCACCTGCCTGCGCGCCCTGGTGATGCCCACGTAGAGGAGCCTGCGCTCCTCCTCGATGTCCTTCGCCTCATCGAAGGACCGGGCATGGGGGAGCAGCCCCTCCTCGCATCCGGCGATGAAGACGTAATCGAACTCGAGGCCCTTGGACATGTGCAGGGTCATGACGCTCACCGTCTCTTTGCCCATGGCGTCCACCGCGGTCATGAGGGCCTTTTCCTGGAGGTATTCGGCCAGGTCCGTGGCTCCTTCGGCGCTCGCGATGAGCTCGCGGACGTTCAGGAGCCGGTCCTCGCCGTCGGGCTCCTGGAGGAGGTATTCCCGGTAGCCCGAGCGCTCCACCACCATGGCCAGGACATCCGACGCGTCACCCCGGGCGGCGGCCTTCATGAGGTCGTCCATGAGGGCCACGAAGGTTCTGATACCCCTGGCCGCGGCGCCCTTCACCACCTTGTGGCCGAGGGCCTCCTCCAGAGCGCTCACGGTGGGCATGCCCTGCCTCCGGGCAAAGTTGAACAGAGCCTCCATGCTCTTCTCGCCGATGCCGCGGGCAGGGACGTTGATGATCCTCGCCAGCGCCTCCTCGTCGGCGGGATTGACCACGAGCCGCAGGTAGGAGAGGAGGTCCTTCACCTCCCTGCGCTCGTAGAACCGCATGCCGCCGTACACGGCATAGGGGATGGACTGGCGGACAAAGGCCTCCTCGAGCACCCGGGACAGCGCGTTGACCCGGTAGAAGACCGCTATCTGAGCGGGGCCGGCCCCGTCCTCGATGAGCCGGGACACGGCAAAGGCGATCTGCCGGGCCTCCTCCACGTCGTCCCTGCACTCCATGACGCATACATCGCTGCCCGGTCCGCACGCGGAGCGCAATGTCTTGGGTGCACGGTTTCTGTTGTTGGAGATGAGGGAAGACGCCGCCCTCAAAATATCCTCGGTGGAACGGTAGTTCTGTTCCAGGACCACCACCGAGGCATCGGGGAAGTCTTCCCTGAACCGCAGGATATTACCCACGTCCGCGCCCCTCCAGCCGTAGATGGACTGGTCATCGTCCCCCACCACGCAGATGTTCCTGCCCGGCCCCACCAGCTGCATGAGGAGCCGGTACTGGGCCATGTTGGTGTCCTGGTACTCGTCCACCAGGATATGCGTGAACCGGTGGTGGTAGCGCTCCCTCAGGTCGGGCGCAGCGGCAAGCATGCTGCCGGGCACACAGATGAGGTCTGCGAAATCGAAGGCGCCCGAGGCCTTTTTCTTCTGTTCGTACAGGGCCGCCACCGGCGCGGGATCGAAGGGAAGGTCCACGGGGATCTGGTCCATGGGCCGCAGGGTGTCCTTGCTCATGCTGATGAGCCATGCCAGGCGGCCGTCCCTGCCCCGCTCGCGCTCGATGTTCAGCTCCCTGATGCACCTGTTGATGAGCGAGCGCTGGTCGGCCTCGTCGTAGATGGCAAAGGCCTGGGGATAGCCGATGCGCTGGGCCTCGCGGCGCAGGAACCAGGCGCCGAAGGAATGGAAGGTGCCGGCCCAGACCCCGATGTCGTGGGTCTGGAGCAGGATGCGCATGCGCTCCTTCATCTCCCCTGCGGCCTT
The DNA here is from genome assembly GCA_029547045.1 of Deltaproteobacteria bacterium. Classification (GTDB taxonomy): domain Bacteria; phylum Desulfobacterota; class Desulfomonilia; order UBA1062; family UBA1062; genus MWEI01. The sequence continues at coordinate 8,102 of JAKPQL010000075.1, forward strand.
GTTGGTGAAGGTGAGGCAGAGAATCCCGCGCGGGTCTACGCCCTGGTCCACGAGGTGTGCCACCCGGTGCACGATGACCCGGGTCTTGCCAGAGCCCGCACCGGCAAAGACGAGGAGCGGCCCCTCGATGTGCCCCACGGCCCGGGCCTGCTCAGCGTTCAGCGCGGCGAACAGCGGCCCCTTCACCGGCCCCTCCCCTGTACCACCTTGTCGCCCTCGCTGTAGGCCTTGCGGACGAGCTCTCCGGTCACCGGCACAAAGGGCGTTTTCAGGGAAAAGACCTGGTTGGGCCTGATGTGCGTCAGGGATTCCCCCTCCGAGACGGCGCCGTTCAGGAGGAAGGTCTGCCGCTCGCCCGCCGACGAGAGCCACTCGAGCTCCATGCCTTCGATGAGGGGGTTGCGCGCCTCCAGCACGGTCATGCCGTCCGCATGCCCCAGCACCTTTGCGGCAAGGTGGTGGCTCTGCTCGTACCCCCTGAAGTCATAGTTAACCCCCGACTGATCGGGCCGGCCGTCGAAAAACCCGGTGAAGAACTCCCGGTTGCTGACCTTCGCGATCTCCTCCATCCACTCGGACCGGGGGGCGAACCCCTCGGGGTCCTGCAGCCAGACATCCCGGGCCTTCCGGTACACCGCCACCACGGTGGCCACGTACAGCGGCGCCTTGTTCCTGCCCTCGATCTTGAGCCCGTCGAGTCCCAGGGCCATGACCCGGTGGAACACCGGGAGCAGGCACAGGTCCTTGGAGTTGTAGAGGAAGGTGAACCCGTCCTCTTCCATCACGGGCATGTACTGCCCGTTTCTGGTCCGCTCCACAAGGGCGTAGTCCCAGCGGCAGGGCTGGGTGCACCGGCCCTGGTTTGCCCCCCGGCCGGCCAGGTAGTCGCTGATGAGGCACCTGCCTGACACCGAGATGCACACGCTGCCGTGGATGAACATCTCCAGTTCGCAGGCAGTGTTCCTGCGGATATGACGGATTTCCTCCGCGGAGAGCTCCCGGGCCAGGATCACCCTGGCAACGCCGAGGTCCGCCCAGGCATTGACCGCATGGCTGCTCACCGCGTTGGCCTGGGTGCTCAGGTGCACGGGCATGGACGGAGCACCCTTCCGGACCATGGCCAGGACCCCCGGGTCTGACACGATGAAGGCATCGACGCCGGCCTCCTGCGCTGCGAACCTGATCAGGCCGGGCAGCTCCTCATACTGGGCGTCGTGGGGGTAGGTGTTCAGGGCGAGATAGACCTTCACACCCTTGCCGTGGGCGTGGGCTGAGGCACGGACAAGCTCTTCAGGAGAGAAGTTCCGGGCAAAGGCCCGCAGGCTCGTCTCGCCCTGCAGCCCCAGGTACACGGCATCCGCACCGTAGAGACAGGCGGTCTCCAGGGCCTCAGTGGTTCCTGCCGGCGCGAGGATCTCGGGACGTTTCATGGCACCCAAGGCTATAGCGCAAGCGGCACCCGCGCACAAGGCCTCAAACGCCCGGGCAGCCCTCTGGAAAGGGCCTGTACGGGGCCATTTTCTCCTTGACTCGAACAGGCCCGGCGGCTAAGAAAATCCGCATGCCCCCGTAGCTCAGTGGATAGAGCACAGGATTCCTAATCCTGGTGTCGCAAGTTCGATCCTTGCCGGGGGCACTCGGCATACCCCTTGTGCAACCCTTCCCTCGAACACGCTTCTTGCCTTCATCCGACATTCGTTTATAGTGTTCCCTGAAAGGACTGCTTCCCATGCCGCGGAAAGAACGCAGAGTCATCCTCATCTGTCAGTGCCTGGTCAACCCCTACTGCAGGGTGCACATCCTGGGACAGAACTTCCCGCTCTCCCTGGAGGTGACCGACTACCTGCTGCGGAGGAACGTGGGCATCATCCAGTACCCCTGCCCGGAGACCACGGCCATGGGCCTCATGCGCAACCCCCAGGGCCGCCAGCAGTACGACAGCATCTTCTTCCGAACCCACTGCAAGGAGCTGCTGCGGGTCCCCATGCTCATGGTGCGGGAGTTCCTCAAGAACCGCTACCGCCTCTGCTGCTTCATCGGCCTTGAGAACAGCCCCACCTGCGGCATCCACTGGGGCGCACACAAGGTGAACCGGTACGGCACCGAGTCCCCGAACCCCGTGGACGAGCCCGGCGACAAGGACCCGGTCCTGCGGGGCATTATGGCGGAGATCCTGGAGGAGGAGCTCAACAAGGAAAGGATCACGGTCCCCTTCCTGGAACTCCCGGCGCTGTCGCCCGCTGATTCAGAGAAGCGCAGGAGGTTCTGGCAGGACCTGGAGGCAGCGGTCTCTCCCGCATCCTGAAGGGCACGCCCTCTTCCGGCCGCTCAGGACAGCCCGATGCGTGCTCCGGACCGGGCGAGGAACCCTTCCTGCTCGAGGCGGGAGAGGATCCTGTCCAGCCTTTTCTGATCAATCCCCATGCGGGCGGAAAGCTTCTTCTTCGTCATCGCCCCCTGCTCCACGAGGGTCTTGATGATCCTGCCGCGCACCTGGCGGTCTGACCCCTCGAAGGGCGCCTGCCTGGCGTAGTGGGCGCTCCTGCGGTTGGGGTTCGGCGCCTGGTTCTTCAGCATGGCGCCGTAATCCATGAGGGCATAGTACCAGTCCCTGGGATTATCCCTGTCAAGGGTCGCCTCCACCAGCGGCAGGATCTCCCTGTCCCGCACGTCCGTCCGGTCATGGAAAAAATGGTTTATGTATGCGCGCCGGATATTGGTCTCGATGAATGCCGCAGGTGCATTGAATGCAAAGGCGAGGATGGCGCCGGCCGTTGCATGGCCGATGCCCGGAAGCCGGCGGAGGTCCTCCGCCGTGCCGGGGAACCTCCCCCGGTGCTCTTCCTGGAGTGCCTGTGCGCATTTCCAGAGAAACACGGCCCTGCGGTTGTAGCCGAGCCCCTGCCAGTACGCCAGCACCTCGGCCAAGGGCGATGCGGAGAGCGCAAGGATATCCGGGAACCTCCGGAGGAACTCGGGATACTTCTTCAAAACACGCTCCACCTGTGTCTGCTGGAGCATGATCTCGGACACGAGGACGCGGTAGGGGTCCGGCTCATGCCGCCACGGAAGCGCCCTCCGGCTGGATGCATAGTGTCCGAGGACGAGCCGTCTGAAATAACCCAGGTCTGTGTTCGTCCCTTCCATTGTCGCCCCGCCCGCACCCAGGCTATCACACCGCACACGCCCGGACAACCTGCGGCGCAGACGGATAAAAAAAGACCCCCGGCAGATGCCGGGGGTCCTGTCTCAGGCTCGAGAGAATCTCAGGTCCCTAGTTTTTGGGGATATACCTGGTTTCCATGCCGTTATCGACGCCCCATGTCCTGGTTCCGCCGCCGCCGGCACGCACCTGCAGGGTGAGGTCACCCGATACGCCGGGGATGTTCTGGACCGTGACGGTCATGGTCGGGGTGGCATTGGCATCGGCGGCCGCTCCGATGCTTGCCGCCTGGATATACTTCGTGGGTGCCTGGATGCCGGTGGTGTTCTGGATCTCAGTGACATTGGCCATTGCGTTGCTTGACCCGACATCGTTAATGTGCGTGTTGAGACCGCTCATGGCGGCGCCCATGTAGTTCGTCACCTCGGACAACCGCGCCTTGCGCGTGTAGTCGCTGTACGCCGGGATGGCGATGGCCGCCAGGATACCGATGATCGCCACGACGATCATCAACTCGATGAGCGTGAAACCCTTCTTTGATCTTAACATAGCCTCGTTCCTCCTTGGTTTAGTGGAATCGCTTAAGATATAATTAAGCCTCGATGCCCGGCGGCCGGTATGATCCAGTACACAACGCCCTCTGATCATCATCACACTCTATATATACGGATGCATGCTAAAAAACTTGAGGAGAAAAATTACGTTATGTGATTTCATGATGTTAAAGCATTGATCAGCCGGGTTTTCCCGGATGCCCCATTACATTCTGGTACTTCAGGGCCGTCTTTTCCAGGGCTTCTTCCATGAAGATAATCGCGTATGCTTGATTATCAAGGGGACGCGGGGAAATTTTTCCGTAGCTGTCCCGCAGGAGGCATCCACCGGTGCTCAGGGGGCCGTGCTGTTAGCTGGCAGCGCCGGGGGGAGAATCCGCTTCAGGGCCGCGGGCTCAGTCCTGATCGGCCTCTTCGCCGGGCCGCGCGTAGAGGATCCGCTGGCACGAGGGGCAGATGATGAGCCTGTCGCCCCGCACCAGCTCGTTGTAGAGCTGGGGCTGGATGTGCATGTGGCAGCCTTTGCACACGCCGTCCAGGCACTCGGCCACGGCAAGTCCCTTCTTGCTTTTCTTGATGCGGTCGTATTTGGACAGCAGCGAGGGGTCCACGGTCTTGCGCAGGCTCTTGTCCTTGCCCTTGTATTCGGCAAGTACCGCCTCGAGCTCCTTCATCTGCCCCTCGAGCCTGGCCTTCTTCTCTTCCAGGATGACCCTGTCCGTCTCGAAGGAGGCGCTGATACGCTGCCGCTCGGCGCTCTTCTTCTCGATCTTGTCCATGATCATGAGCACCTGCTCCTCGATATCGGCCTTGCGCTTCTTCGCCAGGTCGATCTCCCGCTGCAGGGCGAGGTACTCCTTGTTGGTCTTGATCCGCTTGATCCGTGCGTCCGCAGCGTCCAGGAGTGTCTGGTTCTCCTTGAGCTCCACCTCCAGGGGGGCCTTGCGCTCCTCGTAGGCCGCGATCTCCTCGTCCACGGCCTCCAGGGACTTCCTCCGGGCGCCGATGATGCTCTCGATCTCGGAGACCTCCTTGGGCATCTCCCGCAATCCCTCTTCGGCCTTGAATATCTCGATTTCCACATCCTGCAGGGCAATCAGGTCGGCAAGCTTGTCCTTCACCGTCGCATCTCCTTATCTCTCTCTGGTGGGTATGCATGGGGAGAAGACATCCCTGCCCCGGTGGGCAAGGACGCGCACCCCCTTCAATTCCTTGTTCAGCCGTGCGGCCAACGGCTTCACGATGATCTCCTCGGTGGCGAAGTGGCCCAGGTCCACCACGTTCATCCCGGCTTCCCAGGCATCGAGCCCCGCGTGGTATCGGACGTCCCCGGTGACCACCGTGTCGCACCCGAGCGAGTGCGCCCGCTGCCAGAAGTCCATGCCGCTGCCCGGACAGGCCCCTACGCGGCTCACGGGCCTTGCGGCATCGCAGAGACGGCATCCCGCGAACGGCAGTTCCTCGAGCCAGTCCCGAAGCGCCACGGGCCTTGCCAGGACCCCCACGCGGAGGGCCCCCTCGGCCTGCACCGATGCCAGGCCGAGCCTGAGGGCCAGCTCGTCCGCCACCCCGCCCGGCGCCTTGTCCAGGTTCGTGTGCATGCTCACCAGGGCCGTGCGGGCCTCGATGAGCAGGGCGACCTTCCTGCCCACGCCCCGGCTCAGGTCCAGCCTGTTCATCGGCGCGAGCGTGAGGGGGTGGTGGGTGACGAGGAGGTCCGCCCGGCGCCTCATGGCCGCACGGATCACCTCCAGGGACGGATCCAGCGCCACCAGGATCGTTTCCACCCGGCGCGACGGGTCCCCCACCATGAGCCCCACGGTGTCCCACTCTTCCGCGGAATCGAACGGGGCCAGGGCATCGAGCACTGCCATCACGTCGCGGGTCGTCATGGATGAAAAAAGGGATGCTCCTGAAGAGCATCCCTTTGTCCTCCCTTGCGGAGTATGGAGCTTACACTGTGATCATGCGTGATACCCGTTCTCACCCTTGTTCCTTTGGCCCGAGTATGGGCCCACCTGGAATCGAACCAGGGACCTACCGGTTATGAGCCGGTGGCTCTACCAATTGAGCTATGGGCCCTCTGTGGGGTTCATAGTCCAATTAAAAATGGGGTGTCAAGCCTCATGTTGCTCAGCGCGCCTCGACCTTTTCGAGGATGTCCACGATGTTGATGCTCCCGTCGATGGTCTTGATGCTCGCCTCGATCTGCTTGAGCTCCTGGGCCAGGACGTCCTTCTCCTTTTCGTCCTTCTCCGCGGCGAGCTGCTTGGCCACCATGTCCTTCAGCCCCTTGAGGTACTCCTTCTCCCGCGAGGGGAGCGACAGCAGCTTGGGCACCTCGGTCTGGGACCCCGAGGAGGTCTCCCGCAGGAAGTCCAGGACCTCCGGGGACTCGGAGCGGGTCAGGCCGTGCTGCATGTCGGTGTTGATGAAGGCGATCTGGTCGTAGTAGAAGTTGAAGATGGTCTTGATCATCCGGGCCCGGTTGGCGAGGAGCTTGTCCAGGTAGCCCTTGAAGTCGGCGAAGCGCTTCTCGATCTTCTCCTCGATCTTGGCCCGCCTGGCCGTGTCCGTGCAGGTATAGTAGTCCTTCACCGTCTCGGCGAAGAAGTCGAAGTAGCTGTGCAGGGCCAGGATCATGATGGTGTCGCCCAGGAGGTTGCCGTTGGTGGTGCAGGAGCTCGTGGACATGGCCCCGCCTCGCCTGACGATCTCCTCGGGGGCCTTCACCATCCAGTCCGTGCCGAAGAGGCCCGGGATGTTGGTCACCGCCTCGTACTTCACGCCCGCGGAGCGCACCTTCTCCACCATTGCGAGGTCCCGGTAAATGAGGCCCAGGGCCTTGAGGTTGGGGATGAGGGCGCCGCAGATGAAGCCGTATTCGTTGTCCTCGTAGAAGCTGAAGATGAGGTAGGTGGGCGAGGTCACGGTGAGAAACGAGGGCGACAGGTTCACCAGGATCTCCTCGCCGTCGATCTCCCGGATGGTGGCGGGCGCCTTCTTGAGGATCTGGGCGAAGTCCCTGAAGGTGTCCGTGGCGATGACCTGGCTCACGATGCGGGTGAACACCTTCTTGAACCGCTCTGCGGCCTTGCCGAAAGAGAAACTGTCCGCGGTGAACAGGGGCTGCTTCAGGGCAATGCCGGTCCTGAACAGGGTGCCGGTGGGGCTGTAGTTCCGCGAGCAGAGCACGCTGATCTCGTTCTGGCGCGAGAGCATCCGCTTCTCCCACCCCTTGGCCGGGGCCGACTCTAAAAACCCGATGGGGTAGTTCTTCTCGTGGATCTTGTCGAGCCACTTCTGCATGCGGTCCGCCTTCTTGGCCGTGTCACCCACGCAGGACAGGAGCACGTTGGCGCCCAGGTCCTGGGCCGTGTCCAAGACCCGGTCCATGATGGCCTCGGCAGAGAGCTCACCCAGCCGGACGTTGGCGTGCCGGATCACCGAGAGCACCTCCTGCTTGTCATGGGACAGGATCTTGATGGCGGGCAGTCCCTCGGGGGAGTCCACGAGCTCCTGCCGGTCAAAGGGGATGACGTGGTCCCGCTGGGGCTCCTCGTCGAGGGTCTGCTCCAGGTACTTGGTGCGCAGCTCGTGCTTGCCGTCAGCCTTGAGCCGGAAGATGGGATTGCCCATCTTGTCGTAACCCTCCAGGATCTTGGACTTCTCCGACCGCATGATCCCCGCCAGGAGCTGCTGCACGGTGGGGATGTCCGCGGTGAACGCGCCGAACACCACGTCGATCCAGACATCCTTATCGGTAAGCTCCTTGGTCTTTGCCCTGGCCAGGATATCCTCGTTGTTCTCCATGGAAGCATAGATGGCCTGCAGTCCCATCCTGCCGTTCGCGCCCCTGATGGCAACCCTGATGACCGGAACCTTATCCCTGATATCCATTGCCTCCTCCGCGAAATGAGTTGTGCTGGTGTGGGTGAACATGGACTGTATACCAGATACCTCCCGCGCAGGCAAGGCACTCCGCCTCCATCTTCCCGGGCAGCGCGGCCCATGCGGCGAACAGCGGCCCTTCTGCCGTTTGCCTTTTCCTCAACCCCCCTTTGCTGCTATAGGGACTCCATGCATGAGGTGGACATCACCATCGTCGGCGCCGGGGTCATCGGGCTGGCTGCGGCGTGCGCACTGTCAGGGCCCAAGAGGCAGGTGGTCGTGGTGGAGCAGGAGCCGGGTCCGGGCAGGCAGACGAGCTCCCGCAGCTCGGAGGTGATCCATGCCGGGATCTACTACCCCACGGGCTCCCTCAAGGCGCGCCTGTGCGTGGAAGGATCCCGCACGCTCTATGCATTCTGCGAACGGTACCGCGTTCCCTTCCTGCCCATCGGCAAGGTGATCGTGGCTGCCTCGTACGGCGAAGAGCCCGCCATCGAGGGGCTCTGGAACAAGGGCAGGGAAAACGGGGCCGAGGGGCTTACAATGCTGACCGCCAGTGAACTCAGGAAGCGAGAGCCCCACGTTGCAGGGGTGAGCGCCCTGTTCTCTCCGAAAACGGGCATCGTCGACTCGCACCGGCTCATCAGATCTCTGGAGGCCCTGGCCCTGGACAGCGGCTGCACCCTCCTGTACCGCACCAGGCTTTCCGGGCTCGAGAGGACCCCCCGGGGGTTTGCCTGCCGGGTCGACGGGCCGGGACAGGACAGCTACACGTTCCGGAGCAGGGGCCTCGTGAACGCCGCCGGCCTCTTCGCGGACACGGTGGCCGCCATGGCGGGCATTGCCGTGGACGAGGAGGGGTACCGGATCTACCCGGTCAAGGGCCAGTACTTCCGGGTGCGGGGGGCAAAGCAGTCCCTCGTGCACGGCCTGGTCTACCCGAGCCCGGAGAAGAACCTCACCGGCCTGGGCATCCACGTCACCAAGGACCTCTCGGGGTCGGTGCGCCTTGGCCCGGACGCCCGGTACGTGGACGCCCTGGACTACGACGTGGACCCTTCCCACGCCCGGGACTTCTTCCTGAGCGCCCGTGGGCTCCTGCCCTTTCTGGAGGAGCACGATCTCATGCCGGACACGGCGGGCATCCGCCCGAAGATACAACCCCCAGGGACAGCGGTGCGGGACTTCGTGGTCCGCCACGAGGCGGACCGCGGGCTGGAAGGGCTCATCAGCCTGGTGGGCATGGAATCTCCCGGGCTCACCGCCTGCCTGGCCGTGGGTGATCTGGTGAGGGGACTGCTCGCCGAGGCGGACCTGCTCTAGCCGGCCCGGTACACCGTAACCCCGCCGAGCATGGTGCGCACCACCTTCCCGGTGAAGGTCCACCCGATGAAGGGGGTGTTCCTGGACCTGGACAGGATCATGTCCTCGGACAGGGTCCACCTCGGCGCGGGGTCGAAGATCACGATGTCCGCCCGGGACCCCGGGGCCAGCGTGCCCCCCTCGATCCCCAGGATCCTCGCCGGATTCCTGGTGACGCATGCCAGGAGCTGGGAAAAGTCGATGTCGTGGTCCTGATGGAGCTTCATGAGGGCCGGGAGCAGGGTCTGGAACCCGATGATGCCGAAGGGGGCGAGGTCGAAGTCCAGGTCCTTCTCGTCCCTGGCGTGGGGCGCATGGTCCGTGGCGATGCAGTCCACCTGGCTCATCCTGATGCCTTCGATGAGGGCGTGCCGGTCTTCCTCGTGGCGCAGCGGCGGGTTCATCTTGCAGTTCGTGTCGTAGGTCCGCACGGCATCCTCGGTGAGGAGCAGGTGGTGCGGGGTGGCGTCGCAGGTGACCGGGATGCCCTGCTGCTTCGCCTGCCGGATGATCTCCAGGCTGCCCCGGGTGGAGATGTGGGTGACGTGGATTGGCACGCCGGTGTACTGGGAGAGCAGCACGTCCCGGGAGATCATGACCTCCTCGGCCGCGGCCGGGATGCCCGCCAGCCCCAGCCGGGACGAGAGCTCTCCCTCGTTCATCACCCCCCTGGCGGAGAGCGACGTCTCCTCGCAGTGCAGGATCACGGGGAGCGAGAAGGTGGCGGCATACTCCAGCGCCCTCCGCATGAGCCCCGCATCCAGGACCGGCCGGCCGTCGTCCGAGACGGCAACGATCCCTGCGCGGCGCATGAGGCCCATCTCCGCGAGCTCCTTCCCCTTGAGCCCCTTCGTCATGGCGCCCACGGGCAGCACCCGCACCAAGCCCACGCCGGAGGCCTTGTCCAGGATGTACTGGGTCACCGAGGGGTTGTCGTTCACCGGGTCCGTGTTGGCCATGCAGGCCACGGTGGTGATGCCTCCCGCCGCTGCGGCGCGGCTGGCGGTCTCGATGTCCTCCTTGTATTCATACCCCGGGTCCCGCAGGTGGGCATGCATGTCGATGAGCCCGGGAAGCACCCAGCACCCGCTGGCGTCCACCACTTCCCCGGCCGTGGCCGAGCCCGGATCGAGGACCTCCCGGACACGGCCGTCCTCGACGAGGAGGTCGAAGAGCCCATCCCGGTTGTCGGCCGGGTCGATGAGGCGTCCGCCCTTAATCAGCATCTACGTTCCCTCCCATGGACAGGTAGAGCAGGGCCATCCTCACGGCCACGCCGTTCTCCACCTGGTTCAGGATGATGGACCGGTCCCCGTCGGCGGCGTCGTGGGTGATCTCCACGCCCCTGTTCATGGGGCCAGGGTGCATGATCACGGCGCCTTCCTTCATGAGGTCCACCCGGCGCCGGTTCAGGCCGTAGAAGTACGCGTACTCCCGCTCGTCCGGGAAGAACTGCTCGTCGATGCGTTCCTTCTGCACGCGGAGCATCATGACCACGTCGGCGTCCTTCAGGACCGGGTCGAGTTCGCGGGAGACCTCGACCCCCCACCCCCGGATGCCCGGCGGGAGCAGGGTATCGGGCGCAACCACGGTGACGTGGGCCCCCACCTTGGTGAGTCCGTACACGTTGGACCTGGCGACCCGGGAATGGCGGATATCCCCCACGATGGCCACGCGCAGGCCTTCCAGCGAGCCGAAGCGCTCCTTCATGGAGTACATGTCCAGCAGGGCCTGGGTGGGGTGCTCATGGGTGCCGTCGCCGGCGTTTATGACCGAGCAGGGCAACTCCCGGGCCAGCTTCTGGGGCAGACCCGCATGGGGGTAGCGGATCACGATGCAGTCCGGGGCCATGGCCAGGACGTTCAGCGCCGCGTCCATGATGGTCTCTCCCTTCTGGAAGGACGACCCCGAGGCGGACAGGGCCACCGTGTCGGCGCTGAGGCGCTTGGCTGCGAGCTCGAAGGAGAGCCTTGTCCGGGTGGAGGCCTCGTAGAAGAGGAGCACCACGGTCTTGCCGCGGAGCGTGGGGACCTTCTTGATGTCCCGCCGGCTGATCTCCTTGAAGGAGGTGCTCGCCTCCAGGATGGTCAGGATCTCGTCGCGGGACAGGTCCTGGATGGCGATGAGGTCCTTGTGCGCCCAGCTCACCGCTTCACCTCGCTGATGAGGACTCCCACGATGGTCTCCCGGTCGGGCCCGGACTCGATCTTGATGACCTGTTCCTCGGGAAGGCTGATCTTCATGCCAGCAAAGTCGGCCTGGATGGGGAGCTCGCGCCCCTGTCGGTCGAACAGGACCAGGAGGTAGATCCTCCTGGGCCGGCCGAGGTCCACGATCTGATCGATGGCAGCCCTCACCGACCTGCCGGTGTGCAGGACATCGTCCACCAGGATGATGTCCTTCCCGTCCACGGCAAAGGGGATGTCCGTGCTCCTGACCTCGGGATACGCCTTTCTCCGCGAGATGTCGTCGCGGTACAGGGTGATGTCCAGGACCCCCACGGGGACCTGCCTGCCGGTCTGCTCCTGGAGGAGCCCGGCCAGGTTCCTGGCGATGAGGTCCCCGCCGGTGCGGATGCCGATGAAGGCAGCCTTCTCCCAGTCCGGCACGGCCTCCATGAGCTCGCCTGCCAGCCGGGTGAGCATCTTCCGGACCTGGTCTTTCCCCTGTGGGATCTCCGCCATGCCCCCCCCTAGTGAACGAGCCTGCCGATACGCCAGTAGCGTATCCAGGGTTTCTCGGACGTCCAGGAGAAGTATATGATGAACGCCCTGCCCTTGATGTTCTCCAGGGGCACCTGGCCCCAGAAGCGGCTGTCATAGCTCTGGTCCCGGTTGTCCCCCATGACGAAGACGTGGCCCGGGCTTACCGTGACGGGACCCAGGAAATCTCTCACCTTACCCTGCCCCTGGGTCAGGGAGAAGGGGTCGGTGTACTTCTCCTGGGGGATCTCGTGGCGCTTCCCGTTGATGTAGACCTTCTTGTCCCGGATCTCCACCACGTCGCCGGGCAGGCCGACGACCCGTTTCACGAAGTCCATGGAGTGGTTCACCGGAAAGGTGAAGATGACGATGTCTCCACGCTTGGGGACACGGTCCGCCCCCCAGATCTTCTTGGTGGTGAAGGGCATGGTGAGCCCGTAGGTGAACTTGGTGGCCAGGATATGGTCGCCCTTGAGCAGGGTGTCCTCCATGGAGGAGGAGGGGATCCGGTATGCCTGGAGAACGAACGCCCTGATGACCATGGCGATGACGAACGCCACCACGAGGGCCTCTGCCCAGTCACGCGCAATGCTCTTCTGCTTTTCCCGAGTCAAAACATCCTCCTTTGCTTGCTCGTTCCCTCTCCCGGGCAGGGGTCCCGGCCCCTGTGCCCTGGGTCCTCTTTAGCAGAATTGCAGGCTTTGCTAAAGCCGATTCTCTTCGCCGCGTCAGGCCGAGCCCTTGGCGTGCTGGAGATAGCCCCTGATATGGGTCTCCAGGGACGTCTGCCACAGGGGCATGAGCTTGCCCGTCTTTTCCGTGAATTTCTTCGTGGAGAGGAGCGAATAGGGCGGTCTTTTCGCCGGACGGGGGTACTCCGCCGTGCTCACGGGCACGATCCTGGTGGAGAGCCCCACCAGCTCCACGGCCTTGCAGGCCAGGTCGTACCAGGTGGCCTTGCCCCGGTTGCACACATGAAACACGCCCCGCGCATCCATCTCCACCAGGGCCGCCACGGCCTTCGCCAGGTCCGGGGCAAAGGTGGGCGCCCCCCACTGGTCGTTCACCACGGAGAGGGTCTGTCTCACCTGGGCCGCGGTGAGGATGGTGGAGACGAAGTTCCTCCCGTGCAGCCCGATGAGCCACTGGGTGCGGATGATGAGGTAGTCGCTCATCTGGTGCCGGATGGCGTTCTCGCCCGCCAGCTTGCTCGCGCCGTAGACATTGATGGGGCACGGCGGGTCATCCTCTCCATACGGCGTGTCCTTGGTGCCGTCGAACACGTAGTCCGTGCTGATGTGCGCCAGCTTGACCTTCGCCTTCCTGCAGACCCGGGAGAGGATCTCCGGGCCCTTGGCGTTGAGGAGCAGGGCCTCTTCCTCATGGTCCTCGGCGGCGTCCACGTTGGTGTAGGCCGCGCAGTTCACGATCCATTCCGGCCGGAAGGACGAGATGGCGTAGCGGATCTGGTCGGGGCGGGTGATGTCGAGGTGCTCTTCGCTGGAAGCCACATCCGTGCCCCAGACCTCGTGGCCGTGCATCTCCATGGTCTGCACGACCTCGCGTCCCAGCATGCCCATGGCTCCGGTCACCAGAACCCTCATCGGTTCGTATACATCCTTTCGTAGTAGTGCTGGTAGTCGCCGGAGATGATGCGCTCCCACCACGGCCGGTGATCCAGGTACCAGTCGATGGTCCGGGAAAGGCCCCCGGCGAAGTCCACCTCGGGCGTCCAGCCGAGCTCACGGGTGATCTTCGAGTGGTCCATGGCGTAACGGAAGTCATGTCCGGGCCTGTCCTTCACGAACCGGATGAGGGTTTCGGGCCTGCCCAGGTGGCCGAGGATGGCGCGCACGATCTCGATGTTCTCCTTCTCGGCGTCGCCCCCCAGGTTGTAGGCCTGCCCGGTGACTCCCTTCTCCGCCACGGCGACGATGCCCCGGCAGTGGTCCTCCACGTGGATCCAGTCCCTCACGTTCCTGCCGTCCCCGTACACGGGGAGCTCCCTGTTGTTCAGGGCATTCACCACCATGAGCGGGATGAGCTTCTCGGGGAACTGGTAGGGCCCGTAGTTGTTCGAGCAGCGGGTGATCACCGCGTCCAGGCCATGGGTGTGGATGTAGGCCCTCACGAGCAGGTCGGCAGCGGCCTTGGATGCCGAATACGGGCTGTTGGGCTCCAGGGGGAGCCCCTCGTGGAAACGCCCCTGGCTGCCGAGGCTGCCGTACACCTCGTCGGTGGACACCTGCAGGAACCGGTCCGTGCGGTGCTTGCGCGCGGCGTCGAGGAGCACCTGGACCCCCACCACGTTGGTCCGGATGAAGACGCCCGCCCCCTCTATGCTCCGGTCCACGTGGCTCTCCGCGGCGAGGTTCAGCACCAGGCTGAACCGGTGCTGCGCGAAGAGGGCGTCCACGAAGGCGGCATCGGCGATGTCGCCCCTGGCAAAGGTGTATCGCGAGGGGTAGCGCTCCGCGAGGGCGTGGGTGTTCTCGAGGTTCCCGGCATAGGTAAGCAGGTCGAGGTTCACCACCTCCCAGTCCGGACGGTGCTCCAGGATATAGTGCAGGAGGTTCGTGCCGATGAACCCGCACCCCCCGGTGACCAGAACCTTTGTCATACGAGCCCTCCCCTCGACCTCACGGTGTTCATGGTGTGACGCTTCCTCCGTATGCAACGCCCACGAGATAGAGTCCCTGGGGAGGCGCCGTGGGTCCGGCCTGCGTCCTGTCGCGAAGATCGAGGATCCTGCTCATGTCCGCCGGTTCCAGCCTGCGCTCGCCCACCATGAGGAGCGTCCCGACGATATTCCTTACCATATGGCGCAAAAAACCGCTACCTTGCATCCAGACATAGACACGGTCGCCCTTCTCGACGAGGCCTGCGGCGCGGATGGTGCGCACCGTTGTCTTCACCGCGGAGCCCGTCCCCTGGAAGGAGGCGAAGTCGTGCTCGCCCACGAGCGTGCCCAGCGCCTCCCGCATGGCCCCGCAGTCCAGGGGCCTGCCCACTTGGAGGGCGTACCGGTCCAGGAAGGGATTCCTCACCGCTGCGGTGTGCAGCACGTATGCATAGGTCTTTTCCCTGGCCATGAACCGGGCATGGAAGTCCGGGGGCGCATCCTCCACGCTGCGAACGGCCACATCCCGGGGGAGCAGGGCATTGAGCCCCCTGAGCAGGCCGTCCGGGGGGATGGACGAGCTAGTGAAGAAATGCATCACCTGGCCCAGGGCATGAACCCCCGCATCGGTGCGGCCCGATGCGGTCACCCTCACCGGGTGCTTCAGGAGCTGCTGCAGGGCAGCCTCCACCGTCTCCTGCACGGTCCTGACGCCGGCCTGGACCTGCCAGCCCATGAAGCCCGACCCGTCATAGGAGAGTACAGATTTGAGATTTCTCATGAACCGTCCGGTTCCTGCCGAGATAGTGTTGTATCAACCACGATACGAGGCAAGGATTAACATGAATATCCTCGGATGGGTATCAAAAGTCACACCGGTGGACTCCATGACCGTTGGGTGCAAATTCTCCGAGAGCTCTGTCCCGTGCCCGGTGACCGAGGTTTCGGGCAGGGGCATGACCTGCACGGTCCCATGGAGCCGCATCCGGGAATGCCTCATGGACAGGCTCGGGGAGAAGGTCGCCATCAGCGTGGACAACCGGATCCTGGAAGGAGTCCTTGCCTGGTACACCATCGAGGAGTCCGCCTACCGGATCGGGATCACCATCGAGAGGAAGCACCGCGCGGCCTGGCGGTCTGTCCTTGCAGGCAGGGCGCACAACGCGGTGCACCCCTCCGCACGGACCGCCTCGGTGTGACCCCTCACGAGAACAGGGGCCAGGGCAGCTCGTCTTCGCTGAGCCTTCCCAGGGATACAAAGATCAGCCGCTCCTCGCGGAAGATCTCGTCGGCCAGCGCCACCACGTCGTCCATGCCCACTGCCTGGATCTTTTCAATGACTTCTTCCACGCCCACTTCGCGGCCGTAGTAGATCTCGTTCTTGGCCATGGACGACATGCGGTTCACCGAGCTCTCCCGGGCAAGGAGCAGGTTCCCCTTGATCTGGGCCTTGATGTCCTCGAGGCGGACGTCCCGGAGGTCTCCGCTCTTGAGCCGCTTCAGCTGGGCGCCCACGACCTCCAGGGTCGGGGTCACGTTCTCGGGCGTGCATGCCGCATACACGGCCAGGGCGCCGCAGTCGCGGTACGCGTTGAGGTAGGAGTAGATGGAGTAGACCAGGCCCCGCTCCTCGCGCGCCTCCTGGAAGAGCATGGAGCTCATGCTCCCTCCGAGGATGGTGTTGAGCACGATGTAAACCCAGCGCCGCTCGTCGTTCATGGCGGATCCCCGGGCGCCCAGGGTGAAGTGCACCTGCTCGATGTCCCGGGAGTAGACCTTCCGCAACCCGTTCTCACGCAGGGGTGCCTGCTCGTCATACCGCCCCTGCCTCGCCGGCAGCGCGCCGAAGAGCGGCGCGCAGAGGTCCACCAGGGCCTGATGGTCAAGATTCCCCGCGCCGGCCACGATGGTGGACTCGGGCGCATAGGAGGTGTTCATGAAGTCGCAGATGCTCTCCCGGCTGAAGGCCGCCACGTGGTCAAGGGTGCCCAGGATGGACGCGCCCAGGGAAGTGTCCTGGAAGAATGCCTCGGCGAAGAGGTCGGTGATGTAGTCGTCCGGTGTGTCCTCGGTCATCCGGATCTCCTGGAGGACCACCTTCTTTTCCTTTTCCAGCTCTTCGGAATCGATGCGGGCCTCCAGGAACAGGTCGAAGAGGATGTCTGCGGCCTTGAGGAGGTGTTCGTCAAGCACCTTGGTGTAGTAGACCGTGTACTCCTTGGCGGTCTGGGCGTTCAGGTGCCCGCCCAACGCATCGATCTCCTTGGCGATCTGCATGGCCGAGCGGCGCTTCGTGCCCTTGAAGAGCATGTGCTCGGTGAAATGGGCGGTCCCGCGGCCCTGGGGGGGGTCGTTGCGGGACCCGGCATTCACCCAGACTCCCAGCGAGACGGACCGCACACCGCTCATCTGTTCGGAGAGAATCCGAACCCCATTGGGAAGCACCGAGGATACGATCATGGGGACTTTATCTGCTCGTGGTGCTCAGGGCTTCCTTGCGGCTGAGACGGATCTTCCCGGTCTTGCTGTCGATGCCGATGACCTTGACGATGATCTCGTCCCCCTCCTTCACCACGTCCCGCACGTTCTGGACGCGCTCGTGGGAGAGCTGGGAGATGTGCACAAGCCCGGACTCGCCGGTGGGGAAATCCACGAAGGCGCCGAAGTCCATGATCTTGGCCACCTTGCCGCTGTAGACCTTGCCGAGCTCCAGCTCCTTGGTGAGCGCCTGGATCATGTCCACCGCCATCTTGGCGTGGTCTTCGTCGGGCGAGAAGATGTCCACCCGTCCGGAGTCGTCGATCTCGATCTTGGTGTCGGTCTTGGCGGTGATGTCCTTGATCACCTTGCCGCCCGGGCCGATGACGTCGCGGATCTTTTCGGGATTGATGTGCAGGGTGTAGATCCTGGGCGCGTACGGGGAGATCGCCGGCTTGGGCTTGCTGATGGCCTTGGCCATCTTCTCCAGAATGAAGAGCCTGCCGATGCGAGCCCGGTCCAGGGCATCGCGCAGCACCGCCTCGGGGATGCCGGAGATCTTGATGTCCATCTGGAGCGCCGTGATTCCGTCGGCCGTTCCCGCCACCTTGAAGTCCATGTCGCCGATGTGGTCCTCGTCTCCCAGGATGTCGGAGAGGACCATGTACTCGTCGCCCTCCTTGAGCAGCCCCATGGCGATGCCCGCCACCGGCTTCCTCACCGGGATGCCCGCGTCCATGAGGGACAGGGACCCGCCGCAGACCGTGGCCATGGATGACGAGCCGTTGGACTCGAGGATCTCGGACACGAGCCTGATGGTGTAGGGGAAGCTCCCCTCCTCGGGCAGCACCTTGCTCAAGGCGCGCTCGGCCAGGTTCCCGTGGCCGATCTCCCTCCTGCTCGGTCCCCTGAGCATCCTGACCTCGCCCACGGAGAAGGGCGGGAAGGAGTAATGGAGCATGAACGACTTCGTGGTCTCGCCCAGCAGCGTTTCCACGCGCTGTTCGTCGCGGGGCGTGCCCAGCGTCGTGGTGGCCAGCGCCTGGGTCTCTCCCCGGGTGAACAGGGCCGAGCCGTGGGTGCGGGGGAGGATACCCACCCGGCAGTCGATGGGCCGGATGTCGTCGAACTTCCTGCCGTCCACGCGGACCCGCTTCTCCTTCATGAGGGAGCGGATGGTCTTCTTCTCCACCTCGGAGAAGGCCGCCCTTGCGAGCGCCTGCCGTTCTTCACCCTCGTCCGCAAAGCTCTTGAGCACCTCGTCGTGGAGCTGCTCGATGAGCTGGTTGCGCACCTGCTTCGAATGGGCTCCCGCCATGATCTGTTCGAACCGGGGCGCCGCGATCTTCCGCACCGCCTCGTACACGCCGGCATCTTCGGCCGGAGCTGCGACCTTCATCTTCTCCTTGCCCACGGCCCTGCCAAGCTCCTCGATGGCGTCCACCACCTCGATGATCCGCTTGTGCGCAAAGGCGATGGCCTCGATGGCCGTGCTCTCGGAAATCTCGTTCGCCTCGCCTTCCACCATCACGATGGCGTCCCGGGTGCCCACCACCAGCATGTCCAGCGAGCTGTTCTCCAGCTGTGCCACTGAGGGGTCGATGACGAACTCCCCGTTGATCAGGCCCACCCTGGCACCTCCCACGGGGCCGAGGAAGGGGATACTGGAGATGTGCAGCGCCGCGGAGGCCCCGTTCACCGCCATGACGTCGGGGGTGCATGCCGGGTCCGCGGAGAGCACCATGGCGATGATCTGGAGCTCGTTGTGGAAGTTGTGGGGAAAGAGTGGCCGGATCGGCCGGTCGATGCACCTGGCCGTGAGGATCTCCTGTGCGCCCGGCCTGCCGTCCCGCTTGATGAAGCCGCCCTTGATCCTGCCGGCGGCATAGCTCATCTCCTGGTACTCCACCACCAAGGGGAGGAAATCCACCCCCTTGCGCTCTTCCTTGGCAACGGTGGCGGTGACGAGGACCACGCTGTCCCCCTGGTGCACCAGCACGGCGCCGTCGGCCTGCTTGGCCACGGTCCCCACCTCGAATATGAGCGGTGTTCCTGTGCCTTTTGTCTGTATTTTCATCTTTTTGTAGGGTTCCTCTGGTTACTTTCTGAGGTTTAGGGTCTGGACCAGGTCGCGATACCGCTTGATGTCGTGCTCCCGGAGATAGTTGAGGAGCCTCCTCCGCTGGCCGACGAGCATGAGGAGCCCGCGCCTGGAGTGGTGATCCTTCTTGTGAATCTTGAAATGATCAGTGAGGTCGTTGATCCTCTTGGTCAGGATGGCCACCTGGACATCCGGGGAGCCGGTATCGGACTCGTGCCGCTTGAACTGTTCGATGATCTGCTTCTTTTCCTCTGCATGGAAAGCCACTTCTCAATCCTCCTGGTATCTATATGCGTCGTATTTTTCCCTTTGTCGTCAGAGGGCACACGCGTACCCTGAAACGAGATCAGGAGATTAGCACACCTTAATTTGTACTGTAAATAGCTAATAAGGCTTGAATCCCCTCTCGATATATCCCCAGATGCCCCCGTCGCGCCTGATGCGGGCTATGCACAGGAGGGCGCCCGAGCCGTTCAGCACGGCCACGAAAGCCCCTTCGGGGGCAACGACATCGTCCACGACCCACGAGAACTGGATGGCCTTGCCGTCGGCTATGCCGGCCTCACCTACCGGGGTGACGCGCGCCTTCGGCAGGCTGATGGCCTCCTCCAGGGGGATCAGCGCCTGTGCCTTCTTTTCAGCCAGCCCCTCCAGGGTGAGCGCCTTCTCGAGGGAGAACCCCTCGCTCTTCGTCCTCCTGAGCTCGCGAAGGTAGCCCCCCACGCCGAGCGCCGCGCCGAGGTCCCTGGCGATGGAGCGTATGTAGGTGCCCCGCGAGCACACGATCCTCACCCGGACCCAGTCCGGGCCGGCATCCAGGATGCTGGCCTCGTCGATGGAGACCTGCTTCGGACGGGGGGACACCTCCTGCTTGGCCCGCTTGAGCTTGTAAAGCGGCTTCCCGCCGTGTTTCTGGGCGCAGTAGTCCGGGGGGAGCTGGCTGATCATGCCCCTGTTGGCGTCGAACCACTCCTCGATGCGCGCCCGGTCCACCCGCACCCCGTCGAAGCGTTTCAGGACCTCGCCCGTGAGGTCGTCCGTATCCGTGGACAGGTCGAAGCCCACGAGCGCACTGTACTCCTTGGTATGGTGCTGCAGGAACGGCAGCAGCTTGGTGCCCTGGCCGATGCCCACGCAGAGCAGTCCCGTGGCGAAGGGGTCCAGGGACCCGAAGTGGCCGGCCCGCTTCTCGTTCAGGATCGCCACTACCCGGTCCACCACCTTCCGGGAGGTGATGTGCGGGGGCTTGTCGATGAGCACTATGCCGTGGGCACCCATTTGACCCCTTCCGCCACCACCTTGCCGATGAGCTCCTGCGGGCTCCCCTCCACGGTGAACCCGGCGGCCAAGCCGTGGCCGCCTCCGCCGAAGGCAGCTGCGGTCTTCAGCGCCGCGTCCGCGACCCTGCTCCTGATGGATGCCTTCACCATGCCCTTGCGCTCCTCCCGCAGGAAGATGATGAGGGCGGCGTCCTTCAGGGAGGCCATCTCTTCCACGATGCCGCTCGCATCCTCGGGACGCGCCTTGAGGCCGGCGAGTTCATCGTGGCTGATATAGCTCGCGAACACGCCGCCCTGCATGATCATGCGGTTCATGACCGTGCAGAGGACCTGGTAGAACGCATAGGCCTTGGTCCTCTTGATGCGGTAGGCGATATCGTGGGGGTCCGCGCCGAGCTCCACCAGCTCGTGGGCGAGCCTGAACACCCGGGCGTTGGTATTGGCGTGGATGAACCCTCCGGTGTCGCCGAACAGCCCCATGTACAGGTTCGCTGCAATGCCCGCCGTGACGGGCGCACCGAGCTCCCGGATGAGCTCATGGACGAGCTCGGCGGTGGACGACCTCCCCGGGTCGATCCATGCGGCGGTCCCGAAGCCGCCCCGGGCTCGGTGATGGTCGATGATCACCACCGCTTCCCCCCTCGGCCTCACCCCCCGCAGCATGGCCGGATCGGAGAGATCCACGATGATGGAGACCTCTGGATCAAAGGCAGGGCTCGCAGGGGGCGCCTCGGTGAAGTCCAGCGCCTCGGGGACGGGGGTGGGATAGACCAGGCACACCGCCTTGCCCAGCGATGCCAGGGCAAGCCCCAGCGCCCGGGACGAGCCGACGGCGTCCTCGTCCGGCCCCTCGTGGGAGATGATCTCGAAGGAGGTATGGGTCTTGATGATCTCAGCGATTCTCGTCTTCATGGGAGCCGATGGCATCGAGGATCCGGTCGATCCTGGACCCGTAGTCAAAGGATTCGTCGTAGGAAAAGAGCAGCGAGGGCACGGTCTTGAGGCGCAGGGTCTTCTTGAGCTCGTGGCGGAGGAAGCCGGCAGCGCTCTGGAGCCCCTCCAGCGCCTCATCCTTGCGGGCAGGGTCCAAGGTGCAGTAGTAGAGGCGTGCCACCTTGAGGTCCACGCTCACGTCCGCGCCGGTGATGGTGACGCCCTCCACGCGGGGGTCCTTGACCTTCCGCGGGAGGAACTCGGCCACACACTGGCGGATCAGGTCGCCCACGCGGGCCTGGCGTATGCTGAGAATCTTCATGCGTGCGTAATCTCTGTTCTGGTGGAAAGGATCTCCACCTCGTCATTGCCCTGGATATCGCCGATGACCTTGTCCAGGACCGAATTGATGAACCCGGCGTCGTTGCTCACCACGGCCAGGCCCAGCGTCGCGGCCTGCCACTTGTCGTTGTCGCCCACCTCGGACACGGACAGGTTCATCCGCATGAGCCTGTCCTTCAGGGACTTCAGGACCTTGCGCTTTTCCTTCAGGGACCTGGCCCCGAGGATGCGCAGCCGTACCTCGCAGGCGCCGATCACCACGTGGTCTTGATCTCCACCTTCTCCTGGGTGAAGGCCTCGATGACGTCGCCGACCTTGAGGTCGTTGTAGCTGCCCAGCCCGATGCCGCACTCAAAGCCGGCGGCAACCTCCTTGGCGTCGTCCTTGAACCGCCGCAGCGAATCCACCCTGCCCTCGTGGATGATGACATTGTCGCGGAGCAGCCGGGCCGACGCTCCCCTCACGATGATCCCCTCGGTGACCATGCACCCCGCGATGATGCCCACCTTGGGGACCTTGAAGAGATCCCGCACCTCGGCGCGGCCCTGGACCACCTCCTTGTACACCGGCTCCAGCATGCCCCGAAGCGCCTGCTTGATGTCCTCGATGAGGTCGTAGATGACGGTGTAGATCTTGATGTCCACCGCGTTCTTCTTGGCCAGGTCCCTCACCTTGGGCTCGGGCCTGACATTGAACCCCAGGATGATGGCGTTCGAGGTGGAGGCCAGCAGCACGTCGTTCTCTGTGATGCCGCCCACGGCGGAGTGGATCACGTTGATGCGCATGTCCTGGCCAGGGTCGATGCCCTTCACCGAGCTGACGATGGCCTCCACGGTGCCGTGCACGTCGCCCTTGACGATGAGGTTGAGCTCCTTGAGCTTGCCCTCCTGCACCTGGCTGTAGAGGTCCTCCAGGGTCACCTGGACCTTCTGTTCCGGTGCCTGGAGCCGGGACACCTTGTCCTTCTCCTGGAGGTACTCGATGATCTCCTTGGCCTTCTTCTCGCCCGGCACCACGAACATGGTGTCACCCGCCGACGGCGGTTCGGCAAGGCCGATGATCTCCACCGGCGTCCCCGGAGCCGCGCTGTCGATGGGCTTGCCCACGAAGTCGAACATGGCGCGGGCCTTGCCCCACTTGGACCCGATGACGAAGACGTCGCCCTTCTTCAGCATGCCCTGCTGGATGAGGAGCGTGCACATGGGGCCCTTGTTCTTGTCGAGCTTTGACTCGAGCACCACGCCCCTGGCCGGGCCGTCCTGCTGGGCCTTGATGTCCATGATCTCGGCCTGGAGCAGGATCATCTCCAGGAGGTCCTCGATGCCCTGGTGCTTCTTTGCCGAGACGTCCACGAAGATGGTGTCCCCGCCCCAGTCCTCGGGAACCAGCCCGTGTTCGGAGAGTTGCTCCCGCACCCGCATGGGGTTCGCGTTAGGCTTGTCGATCTTGTTCACCGCCACCAGGATGGGGATCCTGGCCGCCTTGGCGTGGTTGATGGCCTCCTTGGTCTGGTCCATGACGCCGTCATCCGCAGCCACCACCAGCACGACGAAGTCCGTGACCTTGGCGCCGCGGGACCGCATGGAGGTAAAGGCCTCGTGGCCCGGCGTGTCGATGAAGGTGATGAGTTTGTCCTTGCAGTGGGCCTGGTACGCCCCGATGTGCTGGGTGATGCCCCCGAACTCGCTTTCCATCACGTTTTCCGATCGGATGGCATCGAGCAGCGATGTCTTGCCGTGGTCCACGTGCCCCATCACCGTCACCACCGGCGCCCTGGGCGCCAGCTTCTCCTCGGCATACACCTGCTCCGCGAAGAAGGTTTCGTGGATGGTGTCCCGGGTCTCCTCCACCTCGAACCCGAACTCCTGGGCCACCAGGATGGCCTCGTCCTGGGAGATGTATTGGTTCTGGCTGGCCATGACCCCGAGGCCCATGAGGACCTTGATGGCCTCGGACACCTTGACGCCCATCTCCTTGGCCAGGTTTCCCACCGTGATGGTGTCGCCCACCTTGAGCTTCTTCTTTTTCTGCGGCACTGCCTGCTGCAGGATACGGCGGTCCTTCTTCTTCTTGAGCTTCCTGCCGGCGGCGGTCCTGCCCGCGCCGTACAGGTCGGTCTGGGTGTAGACCTCCATCTCCGGGGGCCTTGGGGCCGGCGCCGGCCGTGCCTCGGCCTCCGCCTCGGGCAGGGCGGGCGGCGTCACTTCGGAAATCGGCTCAGGCCCCGGCTTGGCCTTCTTGCCCGCGAGCCCTGCCACCCCCACCGCCTCGTCGAGTCCCTCGTCTTCCTCCAGGACCGCCAGGGCCTTGGGCGGGCGCTTGCCCTTCTTCTTTTCCTTCTTCTTGGCCTCTTTCTGCTCTTCCTTCTCGATCTCCAGGGGCTTGACCTTCACCGCCGGCGCAACCGGGGCCTCGGCGGGGGCGGCCTTCCTCTCCTCGGCCTTCGCCTCTTCGCGCCCCTCCTCGGGGAGCTTCGGCGCAGCCTCGGCCAAGACCTCGGCAGTCTGCGCGGGGGACGCAGGGACCCCGGCCTCAGGGGCCGGCCGCTCTTGAGCGGGCGCCTCCTCCACGGGGGCGGCCTCCTTCTTCACTGCCTCTTTCTTCTTCGCCGGCTTCTTCTTCTCCGACGGCTCCTCTTCCGCCTTTTCCTCGGCTGCCTTCGCGGCCGCCTCTTCCGCCTCCGGCGCCGTCACGGTCCTGGCCCTGCGCCTGATGATGGTCGTACTCACCCGCTTCTCTTCGTACACCTCCACCGCAGGCTGTTCATCCTTCTTCTGCGTGTCCTTCTCGAGCCGCTTCTTGATCCTGTCCGCGTCGTGGACATCCAGCACGCTCATGGTGTTCTCCACCGATATGGCCAGGTCCTTGGCAATGCGCAGCAGTTCCTTGGCGTCGATGGAAAGCTCTTTGGCCAGTTCGAAAACCCTCATCTTCTTCATCATGACAGCCCCTTGGAAGACAACCTCTCATACATCTGCAGATTTCTCACCCTCGGTGAGCTCGTATGCAACTCCTGCGCGCTGTCCGCGCGGCCTGGCGCACCTGTCGGCTGCAGCGGGCGGGTCTGGGCAGCATCGAGGAGCGCGTCGCTGACCGCCTGGGAGAGCCGTGCGCCGGCCGCCTCGTCCGCGACAATCCATCTGGCCTTCCTGTTCCTCCATGCGCCCAGAAAACAGGATCGCTCCGGACAGAGGTAGGCCCCCCTGCCCGGCTCGCGCTGCCGCACGTCGAACACGGCATCGCCCGCAGGCCCCTGCACGAAGCGGAGCAGGTCCCTCTTGGGCAGCACCCGCCGGCAGCTCACGCACTGTCTGTATGGTCCGTGCCTATGCCTCACTGCCCTCCACCGTCGCCTGGGCGATGAGCTTCTTCGCCAGGGCCTCGTCGATGCCCTCAAATTCCAGGAGGTCCTCCTCCTTTGCCCGGGCAAGGTCGTCCAGCGTCTTGTACCCGGCCTCGGTGAGCACCTCCACCACGCCCGGGTCGACGTCGGCGAGGTTCTCCAGGGACCGCTTGTCCTCGGAGGAGACCACCACCTCGGTGCCCTCGGCGCGCACGTCGATCTTCCACCCCGTGAGCTTTGCCACCAGCCGCACGTTCTGCCCCTTCCTGCCGATGGCGAGGCTCAGCTGGTCCTCGGAGACCACCACGTCCATGCTCCGGTCGGTCTTGTCCACGATGACCTTGGATACCCGGGCAGGCGAGAGGGCGTTGCACACGAAGCGTACCGGGTCTTCGGACCAGACCACGATGTCCTGGCGCTCGCCCTTGAGCTCCTGGATCACGTTCTGGACCCGGGCTCCCTTGACCCCCACGCAGGTCCCCACCGGGTCGACCTTCACGTCGTGGGACCGCACCGCTATCTTGGCCCGGATGCCCGGTTCCCTCGCCACGGCCACTATCTCCACGATGCCCTCGGACACCTCGGGCACCTCCATCTCGTAGAGCTTGTGCAGGAACCTCGGATGGGTCCTGCTGAGCTCCACCTGGGGCTGATTGAGCTTTTTCGTCACATCCAGGACCAGGGCCTGCACCCTGTCGCCGCGCCGCAGCGTCTCGCCGGGGATCTGCTCCTTTTCCCGCAGGATGGCCTCGGCCTTCCCGAGGTTCACGATGACGTCCCTCCGGTCGAAGCGGTGGATGAAACCGGACGTGATCTCCCCCTTGATGCCGATGAAGTCGTTGTAGATGGCGTCCCGCTCCACCTCCTTGACCTTCTGGACGATGACCTGCTTTGCGCTCTGGGCGGCGATCCTGCCCAGCTTGGACGCATCGAGCTTCTCTCCCAGCTCGTCCCCGATCTGGCAGTTGGGATCGAGCTCCCTCGCCTGCTTCACCGGGATCTGGGTGTTCGTGTCCTCCAC
Organism: Deltaproteobacteria bacterium; assembly: GCA_029547045.1. Taxonomy (GTDB): domain Bacteria; phylum Desulfobacterota; class Desulfomonilia; order UBA1062; family UBA1062; genus MWEI01. The sequence goes on from JAKPQL010000075.1 coordinate 33,892, forward strand.
GTCGTCGGTGACCACCTTGAACTGAAACACCTCCACCTCGTCCAGCTCGGGGTTGTAGTGGGCCTCGATGTTGTCATAGTCTCCGTATACCTTCTTCGCTGCGCTCTGCACCGCAGCCTCCACCACCTGCACCAGGTCTTCCTGCCGGAGGCCCTTTTCCTTGACGATGAGCTCGATTACCTTTGAAAGATTCAGAACCATACCATCTCCCTAGAAATCAAGATTGGCCTTGATGATGTCGCCGAGGCGCACGGTCGCTTGGGCCCCGTCCACCTCGAGCATCACGGTATCACCGCTGAGACCCCTGATGGTCCCCCGCAGGGTCCCCTCCCGGGTCTGTATCTTCGCCTTCCTGCCTGCAAAGTGCTCGTACTCCCGCGGAGACTTCAGGCGCCTCGTCAGCCCGGGCGAGGAGACCTCCAGGCGGTAGGGGCCCTCGATGGGGTCCTCGGCGTCGAGGATGAGGCTGAGCCGCCGGTTCACGGCCACGCAGTCATCCATGGACACGCCTCCCGGCCTGTCGATGGTGAGGCGCAGGCTGCCGCCGGAGTAGTCGAGCTCGATGAGCTCGAACCCCATCATGGCGAGTTCCGGGTTCACCATGCCGAACAGCCTGTCTGTCAGTTCCTTGTTCACCATACGAAATAAAAAAGTGGGCAAGTGCCCACTTCTTTGCCTCCCACGTTCCTGTAGTTCCGCTTCCCAAAACGTTTTGGAGCGGGCAACGGGATTCGAACCCGCGACATTCAGCTTGGGAAGCTGACACTCTACCAACTGAGCTATGCCCGCATTGCCCCCTGTAATAAAATATGACCGCAGCGCTTGTCAAGGAAGTCTTTGGAAAGGCGCAACTGGACTAGGGCGCCATCGGTGTCGGCGCCCCCTTTCCCGGGGATGGCGGGGCGTGGCCGCTTGCTGTAAAAACGGTTCAGCCCTGGATGAACTTCATGAGCACGGATCGTTTCCTGGGGCCGTCGAACTCAGCCAGGTAAATACCCTGCCAGGTGCCGAGCACCAGGGAACTGCTCTCCACGATGACGCTCACGCTGGAACCCACCAGGCTCGCCTTGATGTGTGCGTCCGCGTTGCCCTCGGCGTGGCGGTAGCCCCCGTCCTCCGGCACCAGTCTGCCCAGCGCCGCGGTGATGTCCTCCTTCACGGCAGGGTCCGCGTTCTCGTTGATGGTGATGCCGCAGGTGGTGTGGGGCACGTAGACCACCGCCACGCCAGAAGTCAGGTGCTCGTTCCTGAGAACCCCCCGCACCTGGGCGGTGATGTCCACGAGCTGTATGCGGGCGGTGGTCTTGATCTCGAGCCTCTTGATCATGCCTCGATCCTCCTTCACGCTATACGCATGCCATGCAGGACACCGGGCCCCCCCTGAGGAAGAGCCTGGAGAAATTGTCCGTGGTCGCCCGTGCCACCGCTCCCCGGTCCATGCCCTTGATCCGGGCGATCTCCTCCACCACCCTCGTCACGTGCAGCGGCTCGTTGCGCCTGCCCCTGTGCGGCTCAGGGGAGAGATACGGCGCGTCGGTCTCCACGAGGAGGTGCTCCAGCGGCGTGAGCCGGACCACCTCCTGGAGCTTCTGCGCATTCCTGTACGTGACCACGCCGGGGATGGATACGAAGAAGCCTTTTTCCGTCACGCGCCGGGCGAGGTCCGCGTCCCCGGAGAAGCAGTGGAACACCCCTCCCAGGCCCCACGCCCCTGTCTCGTCCAGCACCCGGACCGTCTGCTCGTGGGCGTCCCGGTCGTGGAGGACCAGGGGGAGCCCCAGGTCGCGTGCGAGCTCGATGTGTGCCAGGAACAGGTCCTTCTGCTCAGGTTCGCTCTGTGGCGTCCGGTAGAGGTCGAACCCGGTCTCTCCCACCGCCACCACCTGGGGACAGACGAGCTCGCTCAACCGATGCACGTCGCTCCTGGCGTATTTTCCCCCGTTCTGGGGGTGGATGCCCAGGGACACATAGATGCCGGGCCGCAACCGGGCCGCCTCCAGGGCCCGCCCGCAGTCGCCGGGGTCGATGCCCACGGCCAGCATGGCTCCCACGCCGCCGGCCGCGGCCCTGGCCAGGACCTCGTCCAGGTCTTTGCGGAACTCCTTGAAGTGGATGTGGCAGTGGGAGTCAACGATCATCGCGCATGCACCCCTGGAGCTCTTCATGCACCCTCGCGTTGCTGGCGACGATGTCTCCCCGCTCCAGGTCAAAGGGGCTGCCGTCGAGACAGGTGACCGCGCCCCCCGCCTCACGGAGGATGACCACCCCGGCGGCCATGTCCCAGGGCTTGAGCCCCTGCTCCCAGAACCCGTCGAGGGAACCGCTCGCCACCATGCACAGGTCCAGGGCCGCCGAGCCCATGCGCCTGATGCCCCTCGCCTTCCTGAGCACGCGCTCGAAGCGCCCCAGGAGCGAGGCCATGTCGTCATGGTCGTAGGGGAACCCGGTGGCGATGAGCGAGTCGATCATGCGGCGCGTCTGCGACACGCGGATGGGCGCGCCGTTTTTGAACGCGCCCCGGCCGGCCTGGGCCCAGAAGGTCTCATCGCTCACAGGGTTGCGGCACACGCCCACCAGGGGCTCCCCGTCTTTGAGGACCGCGACGGCCACGCAGAAGAACGGAATGCGGTGGATGAAGTTGTTCGTGCCGTCGATGGGGTCGATGACCCAGGTGAAAGCCGAGGTCCCCTTCTTGGAAAAACCCTCCTCCGCGAGGATGCCGTGGTCTGGGTATGCCCGCTCTATCTCGGAGACGATCCGCTCCTGGGAGAGCCGGTCCATGTTCGTCACCAGGTCGATGCGGCCCTTGTGCTCGATGGTTATCTCGCCTTCGAGGTTGTCCTTGAGATAGTCTCCCGCCTTTGTCGCGAGGCGGATGGAAAAATCCAGCATGGCTCCGCTTGTCATTCCTTGAGGTTTTGTGTACCATAAAGGACGTGCAGAAGGTTTACAAGATAAAAAAAGCCCTCATCTTCCCCACCGTGCTGGGCATGGTCATCGCCGTGCCGGTGTTCGCGGACGCCATCTCCATGATCCGCGCGGGTGAGTACCCCGCCAGGATGCTGGTCTTCGCATCGCTGTTCATGATCCTGTTCTACCTGCTCTCGGTGAACAACCTTCTGAAGCGGGTCACCCTCACGGACACGGAGATCGTGTTCCGGAGCCTGTTCGGCACCACCCGCATCCTGCTGGACGAGATCACCCTCATCGACGGGGTCACCTTCAAGTCCCGGCAGTTCGTGACCATCTCGTCCAAGAAGAAGAACTCCTGGATCCCCAACAGCTACGACTCTTTCCCGGAACTGCTGCAGACCCTGGAGGAGAAGGCCCGGGAGGGCACCATCGGCCAGGGGTTCACCAATATCAGGGCGAACCTCATCCAGCGCAGGGGCGACATCGCCGTGGCATGGTTCGTGGTGCTGTTCCTCATCCTGGTCATCGTGGTGCGCGCCTACCAGCACTTCGCCGTGTAGGGGCGCCTTCCATGTCCCCGGTTTCACGTGAAACTTTTCCCGTTCAACTTTGCGGCTATTTGTGGTAGTCCTCCATTGTGCCCCGGAAGATAATCAGCATATCCAATCAGAAAGGCGGTGTGGGGAAGACCACCACCGCCATCAACCTGGGCGCCTCCCTGGCGCTGCTGGGGAAACAGACCCTCATCATTGACCTGGACCCCCAGGCCAATGCCACCACCGGCCTGGGCGTGGACCCCTCCACGCTTTCCTCCCACATCTATCACGTCATGCTGGGCGAGGCGGCTCTGGCTTCCATCGTGCTGCCCACCAAGGTGGGCGGCCTGTTCCTTGCGCCGAGCCACACGGACCTGGTGGCCACCGACGTGGAACTCATGGACGCCTCCATGCGGGACCGTATCATGGCCAAGGCCCTGGTTTCCCTGGATGCTCACTACGACTACATCCTCGTCGACTGCCCCCCGTCCCTGGGGCTGCTCACCCTGAACGCGCTCACCTCTTCACACTCGCTCCTCATCCCGGTCCAGTGCGAGTACTACGCCCTGGAGGGGCTGAAGAGCCTCCTGAACACGTTCCAGCTGGTGAAGAAGCGCCTGAACCCGTCGCTGTCCATCGAGGGGTTTCTCCTCACCATGTTCGACGCCCGTACCCGCCTGAGCCACGAGGTGGCGGGCAACATGCGGGACCACTTCGACTCGCAGGTGTTCCAGACCGTTATTCCACGCAACACGAGGTTGTGTGAGGCTCCGAGCTACGGGCTCCCCATCTGTCTCTACGACATCTCGTCCAAGGGCGCCCAGCACTACCTGATGCTCGCCAAGGAGATCGTGAGCAGGGAGGTCATCCATGAAGTCAAGGCCACGTCTCGGTAAAGGCATCGACGCGCTCATCCCGGTGGACGAGAGCGTCTCCTCTTCCCAGGTGATCGAGCTCGCCCTCGACGCCATTCGTCCAAACCCTGTCCAGCCCCGCAAGACCATCGACCAGGAGAAGCTCTACGAGCTCGCCCAGTCCATCAAGTCCCACGGGCTCCTCTCCCCCATCCTGGTGCGGAAGATGAACTCCACCTACGAGATCATCGCCGGCGAGCGCCGCTTCCACGCGTGCCGCATCGCAGGCATGACCACGGTGCCGGTCCTGGTGAAGGACGCTTCCGACGACACCTCCTTCAAGCTGTCCCTCATCGAGAACATCCAGCGGGAGGACCTCAACCCCATGGAGGAATCCGAGGCCTACTGCGCGCTCAAGGAGCAGTTCGGCCTCACCCACCAGGAGATCGCCGAGTCCGTCATGAAGGACCGCTCCACCATCACCAACTCCTTGCGCCTCATGGGGCTCCCCGAGGAGATGAAGGCTGCCCTGCGGGAGGGCGCCATCACCCCGGGCCATGCCCGGGCCATCCTCATGGTCCCCACCGAACAGGGCCGCATCGACCTGTTCCGGAAGATCATCTCCCGCTCTCTGAGCGTGCGGGAGGCAGAACAGCTCGCCACCGCGGGAAGGAAGAAGGAAGAGAAACCGCCCAGACGCACCGACCCGGATTTGGAGAACTTCTCCTCCCTGCTCACCGAGCGTCTCTCCGCACGGGTCTCGTGCTCCTGGTCCCAGCGCCGGGGACGGATCACCATCGAGGTCTCCTCCCGGGACGAACTCAGGCGTATCGTGGACGAGCTTTCCCGGACTGGGTCTCCCCTATGAAGTGTGTATATTGTTCTGAACATATGAACACCCCCACTGCCGCTCCGGGCGGAACAGGAAAGTTTTCGACCGGGAAATGGATCCCATATCCCAATATATATGAGCTGGTTAGCTGCGTTCTGAACATATGGACATGCTCTTTTGTAGTATAAAGATCCTTTCATATGAGGAGTAAAAAGAGATGAAATGCATGATCGCGAAATCCGTTCTGCAGTCCATGCTTGCCAAGGTACAGGGGTTCACGGAACGGAAGACCACCCTCCCCATCCTGAGCCATGCCCTCATGGAGGCAGCGGGCGGAGCCCTTTCCATCAAGGCCACGGATCTGCACACCTCCATCATGGTGAAGGCGGGATGTGACCTGAGGGATCCGGGGTCCTGCGCCATCAACGCGAAGGGACTCTACGACATCGTCCGGGAGCTCCCCGAGGAGGACCTGCTCTTCTGGACCGACGATCATTCCCGGGCGCACCTCTCGGTGGGGAACAAGAAAGTGAAGATGAACATCATGGACCCAGAGGAGTTCCCCGGCATCGAGCTCGCGGTACCCCAGGGGGGCCTCACCATCCCGGTGGAGGTCATGAAGCCGCTCATCGAGCGGACCATCTTCTCCATCCCCACCTCATCGGAGAGCGACACCAAGTATTCCCTGGGCGGGGCGCTCCTTGTGGCGCGGGAGGAAAAGCCCAGGCACACCGTCATCGAGATGGTCACCACGGACAGCAGGCGGCTGTCGCTCGCGCGGTACCGGGTGGAGGGAAAGATGGACATGGGGGAAGGCATCATCGTTCCCCGCAAGGGGCTTCAGGAGCTCAAGCGGCTCATGGACGGCAGGGAGGAGGGTGGACGCGTGGTGCTCACCAAGGACTCCCTCTTCTACCTGTCCGGAGAGACCGTGGCCACGGTGCGGCTCTTTGACGGAAAGTTCCCGGACTTCCGCTCCGTCGTGGCTGAAGAAGCCTATCCCATCGTAACCCGCATCAGCGCACCGGAGCTGCTCAGCGTGCTCAAGGTGTGCGTGGCCATGATGTCGGAGCTCGCCAGCTGCGTGAAGTTGTCCTTTACCCGGGACAGGACCATCGTGTATGCAAGCAATCCGGAACAGGGGGAGGTGGACACGGCCATTGCCTCCACGCACACCGGGGAGGAGGTGGAGATCTCCTTTAACCCCAAGTACTTCGTGGACTGCCTGACCTTCATAGACTCAGAGGCGCAGATCCTGCTCAAGGGGCCGCAGGGTCCGTGCATGGTAAGGGACAGCGATCACGACGAGAGCACGTGGGTCATCATGCCCATGAGATTCTGACAAAGGGAGAAACGCGAAGAGATGCACGAATATACCGCTGACGATATCAAGGTGCTGGACGGTTTCGAGCATGTCCGGCTCCGACCCGCCATGTACATCGGGTCAACCTCCAGCCAGGGACTGCACCACCTGGTCTTCGAGGTGGTGGATAACAGCGTGGATGAGGCCATAGCCGGGCACTGCGACCACATCAGGGTGGTCATCCACATGGACGAGAGCATCACGGTGAGCGACAACGGACGCGGCATCCCGGTGGACATCCACAGGGAGACGGGCAAGTCCGCGGTGGAGGTGGCGCTCTCCACGCTCCATGCGGGCGGCAAGTTCGACAACTCCATCTACAAGGTGTCGGGCGGCCTGCACGGGGTGGGGGTATCCGTGGTGAACGCGCTGTCCGAGGCCCTGGAGGTGGACGTATTCCGCGACGGGTACCGGCACTCCCAGAAATTCGAGAAGGGCGTCCCCCTGGCGCCGCTCAAGCGGCACGAGCAGACGGACAGGCGGGGGACCACGGTGCACTTCAAGCCGGATCCGGACATCTTCGACGTCACCACCTTCGAATACGACATTCTGGCGAACCGCCTCCGGGAGCTGGCCTTCCTGAACAAGGGGCTCAGGATCGAGTTGGAGGACGAGCGCACGGACACCAGGGAGTCCTTCCACTACAGGGAGGGGCTCAAGGACTTCATCGCCTACCTGAACGCGAAGAAGAAGCCCATCCACCAGCCCGTGTACTTCAGGAAGACCAAGGGGGATATCGTGCTCGAGTGCGTGCTCCAGTACAACACGAGCTACACGGAGAGCCTGTTCTCGTTCGCCAACAACATCAACACCCACGACGGAGGAACCCACGCAACGGGGTTCCGCAAGGCGCTCACGAGGACCATCAACGCCTATGCGCGCGACAAGGGCCTGCTCAAGAACGCCAAGGTGTCCATCCAGGGCGAGGACACCAGGGAGGGGCTCTGCGCGGTGGTGAGCGTGCTCCTGCCCTCTCCCCAGTTCGAGGGCCAGACCAAGGGCAAGCTCGGCAACTCGGAGATCCAGGGCATCGCGGAGAGCATCACGAACGACGCCTTCGGGGCCTACCTGAACGAGAACCCTTCAGAAGCGGCGGCCATCGTGAAGAAGATCCTGGACAGCGCCCAGGCCCGGGAGGCCGCCCGCAAGGCGAGGGAGCTGACCAGGCGCAAGACCGCCATGGAGAACGCCCTGCTGCCGGGCAAGCTGGCCGACTGCCAGGAGCGCGACCCGGCGGCCTGCGAGCTCTACATCGTGGAGGGAGACTCGGCGGGCGGCAGCGCCAAGCAGGGCCGCGACCGGAAGAACCAGGCCATCCTGCCGCTGCGGGGCAAGATCCTGAACGTGGAGAAGGCCAGGGTGGACAAGATGCTCAGCAGCCAGGAGATCAAGAACCTGGTCACGGCGCTCGGAACGGGCATCGGGAACGACAACTTCGACGTGAGCAAACTCCGCTACCACAAGATCGTCATCATGACGGACGCGGACGTGGACGGCGCTCACATACGCACCCTGCTCCTCACCTTCTTCTTCCGGCAGATGCCCGAGGTCATCGAGCGTGGCCACCTCTATATCGCCCAGCCGCCGCTCTTCAAGCTGGCCAAGGCCAAGAAGGTGTCCTACGTGCTGAACGAGGAGGTCCTGGACGACTTCCTGCTCAAGAACATCACCAAGGACATCGTGCTCAAGGGGGCGACCGAGATCACGGGCAGCGAGCTCGCGAGATACCTCAAGCTCATCAACCGGCGGAAGAACATCCTGACGAACTACGAGATGCGGCAGATGGACGAGCGCATCGTGCAGTCCGTGTCCTATCTGGACGAGTTCCTGCTCCACGGGCCCTTCGATCCGGCAGCGGTGAGGGACGCCATCATGGCCGTGATCAGGGACTGGTTCCCCCACGTGGGGCCCGTGACGAGCGAGCTCTTCGAGGACCACATCGTGTTCTTCTCCGTGAAGAACGGGATCCGCAAGCAGACCCCCGTGGACGGAAGGCTCATGGAGTCCAAGGGCTTCGAGGAGCTCCAGAAGATCCACCACCAGCTCCTCGCGGTGGGCAGGCCGCCCTTCATGGTCATCAAGGGGGACACGGCCTACGAGGTGGCGAACCTCAGGGAGGCGGCGGCCAGGATATTCGAGGAGGCCCGGAAGGGCTACGCCATCCAGCGCTACAAGGGACTGGGCGAGATGAACCCGGAGCAGCTCTGGGAGACCACCATGGACCCGGAGAAGCGGACCTTCCTCCAGGTGACCATCGACGATGCCCTGGAAACCGATCAGATCTTCTCCACCCTCATGGGCGATGACGTGGAGCCCAGGCGGGAATTCATCGAGAAGAACGCGCTCAAGGTCTCCAACCTTGATATCTGACCAGACGACCCCACGAGACGAGTAAGGAGCTTTGATGAAGACGACAACGGTTGCCATCGACCAGGAGATGCGGCGCTCGTACCTGGACTACTCCATGAGCGTGATCATCGGCAGGGCCATCCCGGACGCGCGGGACGGGCTCAAGCCGGTGCACCGGCGGATCCTCTTCGCCATGCAGGACCTGGGCAACACCCACAACAGGCCTTACAAGAAGTCCGCCCGCATCGTGGGCGACGTCATCGGTAAGTACCACCCCCACGGCGACCAGGCCGTGTACGACGCCATCGTGCGCATGGCCCAGGGCTTCTCCATGCGCTACTGCCTGGTGGACGGCCAGGGCAACTTCGGGAGCGTGGACGGCGACCCGCCGGCCGCCATGCGGTACACCGAGGTGCGCATGGCGCGCATCGCCGAGGAGATGCTCGCTGACATCGACAAGGACACGGTGGACTTCCACCCGAACTACGACGAGTCCCTGAGCGAGCCCGACGTGCTGCCGACACGGATACCGGCCCTGCTCCTGAACGGGTCCGCGGGCATCGCGGTGGGCATGGCCACGAGCATCCCGCCGCACAACGCGGGTGAGCTCATGAACGCGCTCGTGGCGCTCATCGACAGGCCGGACATCGGCCTGGCCGAGATCATGAAGATCATCCCGGGCCCGGACTTCCCCACGGGCGGCATGATCTTCGAGAACGGCGAGATCGAGAAGGCGTACCGGACGGGCCGGGGCATCATCACGGTGCGCGGCACGGTGGTCAAGGAGCAGGACGCGAACCGGGACCGGCTCGTCATCACCGAGATCCCGTACGCCGTGAACAAGGCCGACCTGGTGGAGCGCATCGCCATTCTGGCCCAGGAGAAGAAGATCGACGGCATCTCCACCATCCGGGACGAGTCTGACAAGGACGGCATGCGCGTGGTGGTGGAGCTGAGGAAGGGGACGCCGGCCGAGGTGATCGAGAACCAGCTCTACAAGCTCACCGCGCTGCAGACCTCGTTCTCCATGAACATGCTGGCCATCCACAACGGCAGGCCCGCCGTCATGGGGCTCCTCGACATGCTCCAGGCCTTCCTGGACTTCCGGGAGGAGGTGGTCACTAGGCGGAGCCTCTTCGAGCTGAAGAAGGCCAAGGACCGGCTGCACATATTGGAGGGCCTGCTCAAGGCGCTCGAGCACATCGACGAGATCGTGGCGCTCATCAAGGCCTCTCCGGACGTGCAGACCGCCAGGACCAACCTCATGGAACGGTTCGCGTTTTCCGAGGTGCAGGCCCAGGCCATCCTGGACATGCGGCTCCAGCGGCTCACCGGCCTGGAGAGAGAGAAACTCGCGGACGAGCACGCGGCCCTGGTCAAGGAGATCAAGCGGCTCGAGCTCATCCTGTCGGACCGCAGAGAGCTGTTGAAGGTCATCCGGGGTGAGCTCCTGGAGGTCAGGAACGCGTACACGGACGAGCGGCGCACCGTGATCCTGAAGGGCCCCATCGGCGAGTTCAACGTGGAGGACCTGATCCCGGACGAGAAGATGGTGGTCACCATCACCAAGAAGGGCTACATGAAGCGCACCGAGATCGACAAGTACCGCACCCAGAAGCGGGGCGGCGTGGGCGTCAAGGGCGCGGCAACGGGCGAGGACGACTTCATCGAGCACATCTTCGTGGCGAACAACCACACCTCCATCCTCTACTTCACCACCCGGGGCAGGGTGTACCACACCAAGGTGTACGAGATCCCTGAGCGCGACCGGGTGCTCAAGGGCGTGCCCATCGTGAACATAAGGCCCATCCAGAAGGACGAGCGCATCTGCGCCATCCTGGTGGCGTCCGACCTGGACGCGGAGGCCGAGGTGGTCATGGTGACCGCGCTGGGCACCATCAAAAGGACCGAGCTCAGGAACTTCCGGAACATCGTGCGCACCGGCATCATCGCGTGCACCCTTGAGCCAGGCGACGAGGTGATCTCGGCCCGGCTCACCACGGGGAGCACGAAGATCGTGGTGGCAGCCAAGTCGGGCAAGGCCATCATCTTCCCGGCCGACCAGGTCCGCGTCATGGGCAGGCAGGCCGCGGGCGTGCGGGCCATCAAGCTGGACGAGGGCGACGCGGTGGTGGGCATGGACGTCATCACCTCAGACGACGACATGGTGATAAATTTGACCGAGTATGGATTTGGGAAAAAGACGCCCGTGGGCAAGTACCCGGTGCAGAACCGGGCAGGCAAGGGCGTGTACACTGTGCACATAACGAAAAAGACGGGTGATCTGATCGGTGTGCGCGTGGTGAAGGACACGGACGAGCTCATGATCATCTCGAGCTCGGGCCAGATCATCCGCATGCCCGTCTCCCAGATCAGGACCACGCGGACGCGCTCGGCCCAGGGCGTGCGCGCGATCCGGATGAAGGAAGACGAGAAGATCGTGGATTTCACGAAGTACGTCAGCGAAGAGGACGCGGAGTAACGCGTCTCCCCACCTATGAGAAGTTGTCTGGAGGAGCGCCCGGCCTGAAGGCCGGGCTGGATGCAAGGCAGTGTCTCTTCAAGGATAAGATATAGTGTATGGGTCGGTGGAGTATGAAATTGCTTTCCGACATGTCTTCTTTTGCTCGCTGATATCCACTTATGCAGAGTGCTGTATTACTAATATTTCTGCATAGTAATTAGCCGAGGAGATACAACATGCGATACTCAGACGTCTTTGTTCCTGGCGGCTTTCCGAGGCATACCTACAACCCGCGTGCTACCCGCAAACTCGAGGAGCGGCTTGCCGAGGTCGCGGACAATCTATGCAAGCTGGCCACGGTCACAGGCCACACAAAATCGGGCAAAACGGTGCTCGTAAGAAATGCCTACCCGCCCGAGGAAGCCGTTTAGATCGACGGCGGAACTGTGAGCGAGGAGGAAGATTTTTGGTCGGGTATAATCGACCGGCTTGAGCTGTTTCAAGTGCTCGCAGAGGGTGAATCACTTCAGAAATCGGGCGAATTCGGAACCGAGGCATCTGGACAGGCAAATTTCTTGATTGCTAAAGGCGAGGGCAAAGTGTCCGGTAAGCTGGGAAGAACGAGGGGAACTACAAATAGCGCTTCACGCCAAGTGAGTTCCCGAATCACAGCAATTGCGGGCCTGCGCCAAGCGAATTTACCTTTGGTCATCGATGATTTCCACTACATACCCCGTGAGTTACAGGGATCGCTTGTCAGAGCATTGAAATCACCGATCTTCGACGGACTGCCCGTGATCCTAATAGCCATCCCCCACCGGCGGTACGATGCTCTGAAGGTAGAGAAGGAAATGACAGGGCGCCTGCACCCTGTTGATATCCCACTTTGGGAATCCGAAGAGTTGAGGTTTATCCCCGAAACAGGATTCACTATTCTGAATTGCGTGGTTCCCGACAATGCTGTGGGCTCGTTCGTCACAGAATCCATAGGGAGCCCTCACCTGATGCAGGATTTCTGTCGCACGCTTTGCCGTAAATTTGACATCAAAACTGAAGCTGACGGTATGGCACTGGCGGTGTCAGAAGAGGATTTGAAGGAGGTCTATGCGGAGGTCGCTGATACAATTGGGCGCCCGATTTTTGAGAAGTTAGCCCGCGGGCCCCGCCAACGAACTGACCGCATTGCACGAAAACTTAATGATGGGACTGAGGTTGATATCTACGGTTTGGTCCTTCATGCCCTCGCTCATATCCGACCAGGCTTGGTGACCCTTGAATACGAGGAACTGCGGTCCGCAATCCGCGACATTTCCAAAGATCCGCCACAGCTGCACGAAGTAGCTCGGGTTCTACGACATATGGCGAGCATCGCGGCTTCTGACGACAGTTCCACACCAGTGATTGACTTTGAGGAGGAAGAGAAGATCCTGCATGTGACCGACCCGTTCTTCGCGTTCTACCTCCGATGGGGGAATCTAAACGGCTAACAAGCCGGATGCAGGCGACTCGTAAACTCGCGCCTGATCCGCAGCATTATATGGCAATCGACCGGCTAAAACAAGAGGAGAGTGTATGATTAAGATGGGGCCTCCTGACGAAAACATAGCAAAATTTAAAGAAGATGATTTGGTATGCTATTGTTTCCAATACACAAGAAAACACATAGAAAAGGACTACATTGATAATGGCCGGTCCGTGATTCTCGAAAAAATTACCTCCGCAAAGAAAGCTGGTGGGTGTGATTGCGCTCAGAAAAATCCAAAAGGTCGCTGATGCTTAAGCGATGTCCGCCAGGTGGTGGAGAACATTGCAAAAAGAACCAAATAACAACCGCATCAACGAGTGTACGCTACTGTTCAAGAGAGGGAGTGGAATACGCAGCGCGTTCCAAGATCTCCATGATCTTGTCCGCAAAGGCGTTGAGATGCGCTCTTGAAACGAGCGGTTCGAGACAGGTGAAATTCAGCGTCATCAGGCCGTTCAGCGTTGATACAAAGAGATTTATCAGCCCCCATACGGACGACGACACCGAGAACCCGGCCTTCTCTATGGAATACTTCCCGTATCGTGTTTCAATATCGAGGTTCCCGAGGTTTGAAACCGCCGCATTGAGGGGAAAGCTCTTGTAGATGCCCGTGTACACCTTCACGCCAAGCTGACCTGTTCCGAACAGGAACAGCAGGGCGTTCAACACTTGGATGAATTTCGGGTACCCGATGAAGAGCTCGCCGTTTCTCATGGCGGCCTCTTTCGCGTTCTGGATGTCCTGTGCGAGGGCGATCAGGTCGGACCCTCCGTGTGCCGTGTGGGTGCTCATGATGGCGGACAGGAACATGCCGATGTGGTCCCCCACCGGCGGGGTCACCCGTTTCCGCATGTTCACATCGTACCCCACGGCAAAGGTAGAAGGCGTGGTTATGCCCTGGTGCTGGGCTGTCGCCAGGACCTTTGCCGAGAGGAGGAGCGAGTTCATGGTGATGCCGTTCCTTTTCGCATAGTTGGCCAGCCTTTCAAGCTTGTGAGGCGCAACCTCGCGGGTCACGAGGCACACCCTGCACTCATCATAGGGTGCATATGCATCGGGTGTACAGGGGACCACGTTCTTTGCCGTGAGATCGTTCCTCAAGGTCCTGGCCAGAAAGGCCACATGCTTCAGCCACCCGCGCCATCCGAGCATATCCCTGGGGAAATAGCCTTCAACGGGCTTTGCATGTTCGAGGGGCACGAGCCGCGATCCGGCCTCATCGCCCTGTTCCAGGGCCCGCAGGAGATCTCTCATGGCGAGAATGCCGGACATCCCGTCGGCGATGGCATGGTCCATGGTCAGCATCAGGGTGGACTGTGACGGCGAGTGTCTGCACAGGACGCACCTGGCAAGCGGGCCTTTCCCCGTGAACCGTTCCATGCACTCCGCCTCTATGACGGGTATCAGGGCCTGTCCGTCTTCCGAAGCAATGATTTTCAAAGGAATCCCGGGGCGTTGGCGGTATTGAAGCCGGGCGCCCCACCACCCATGCCGCACTATGGACACGTTCAGCATGGGGTGGCGATTCTGCAGGCATGCAAGTGCACGGCGGAGGTCCTCTTCGACGATTTCGCCCTGCACCAGCGCATAGGTCACGAAGTTCACACAGGAGGCCTTGTCGAAGATCCAGTCCATCTTCTCCTGTGTTCCCAAGGTCCGCAGATACGTCACAGCCCCCCCGTGCATGGAGCCCATTTCATGCCCTTGCCTTATCCCTTCAGATCAGGGATCGTCAATTTGGCGCAGGGACAATGCTCGAAACGATAATTCACTCACCATAATACGGCCGCACCGCAGGGGCCCCAGCCCCGGCGCGCTCAACTCCCGGGGAGCCTGCCCGGGTTCAGCCCCGGCTGTTTCTCGATGGGCTTGGCCCGCTCCCTGTCCGGCACGGAGAACGGCACGGTCTTCCGGTGCATGTCGCTGATCTCCCTGCCGCTGAGCGAGCGCTTCCACAGCATCACGTCGTCGATGCAGCCATTGAACAGCAGGTTGGAGCGGTCCCCCACCCAGATGCCACCGCCGCTGTTCACGTCGTCTGCCTCGGTCTGTCGCGTGCCTGCCAGGCGGCTGTCCACGTAGAGGGTGATGGTCTTCTTCTGTGCGTCCCTCACCCCCACCACGTGGTGCCAGGCGCCCGGGTCGAGCCGGTGGCTCACGAAGCTGAAGAACCTCTCCTTGTCCTTGACGGAGAAGAGCACCTTATTCTCGGCGGTGCAGCTGAACGACCAGGCCGCGTTCGACCCGGTCTGGTTGGTCACCAGGGGAAGGCTGACCAGCACGGGCTGGTTCAGCTTCACCCAGAAGGCCACGGTGAACGACCCCTTGGAAAAGGTGTTTGCGGTGATCAGGGGGATCTCGATCCTCTGGCCGCGATCGGAGAAGCAGTAGGCGCTGTCCTGCCTGCCGTGCCGGTCGGCGGACAGGTATGCGCCTGTGACCCGGGCGTTGTTCCCCTGGCTGGACGAGTCCGCGGCGTTCCCGCTGAAAAGGTAGATCCCCACGGGCTCGGCCACGGTGTCGGCGGGCCGGGCGGGATACGGGGTGTACCCCGCGGTGGCGGCATGGTACGCGGAGAGCTTGTCCGGGCTGAAGGCCCGGTCCCACAGCATCACGTCGTCAAGGCGGCCGATGAACAGGCGGTTCTGGTGGTCTCCCACATGGATGGGGCCCAGGCTGTTCACGCTGCCGCCCACGGCGGTCCTCGTGCCCACCAGGCTGGAGTCCACGGAGAGGCTCATGGTCCGGTCCTGTGCGTTCCTCGTGCCCGTGACGTGGTGCCACTTCCCGTCGCCGATGGGGCCGGACAGCAGGGCAGAGGACTCGCCCTCCTGGTTCCTGAGCAGGAACATCACCTGCTTCTCGGCCGTGTAGTGGAAGCCCCATGCCGGCCGGGCACCGCTGTCGTTGGTGAGGAGGCTGCGCAGCACCGTGCCTTCGTCCGCGGTCCTGATCCAGAAGGATGCGGTGAAGCTCCCGGACCCGAATGCGTTCTGGTCCGTCAGGGGGATCCTGATGTGGTGGGGCCGCTCGTAGAAGAGGTATGCGCTGTCCGGCTTCCCGGCCCGGTCCTCGGTGGGCTCGGCGCCCGTCACGATGGCGTGGTTGGCATTGCCCGAGGAGTCTTCCGCGTTGCCGTCAAAGGTGTAGGCCGCGACCGGTGCGGGAATCCCTTGTGTCTCCAGGGTCTTGAGCCTCGTGCTGAGGGCCAGCGGGCCGGTGTCCCGGGCATGGAGCCGGGACAGCTGGTCCTCGCTCAGTGCCGAGCCCCACATGCGCACCTCGTCGAGGCGGCCCGTGAACAGGAGGTTCCGGTGGTCCCCCAGCCAGATGTCCGAGCCGCTGTCCACGCTGCCGGTCACGCCCGTGGCCGAGCGGACGAGCCGGCCGTCCACGTACAGGCTCAGGGTGTTGTTCCCCGCGTCCCTCACCCCGGTGACCTGGTGCCACTTCCCGTCCGCTATGGGGTGCACGATGAAGGCGTGCTGGTTCTCCCGGTTCTTCAGGGAGAAGAGGACCTTGCCGTTCGAGGCGAGGAAGAAGCCCCACGCCTGCAAGGGGGTGCCCGTGTTCGTGACCAGCCCCTTCATCACGGGAGAGGTGTCCCTTGTCTGCACCCAGAAGGACACGGTGAAGCTGCCGTCTGAGAAGGTGTTCGCAGCGCTCCGGGGCACCCTGATGCGGTGGTCCGGCGCGTAGAAGATGTAGGCGCCCTCTGCGCGGCCGCGACGGTCCTCGGTGAGCTGCGCGCCCTGGACTATGGCGTGGTTGGCGTTTGCGGACGTGTCCCGGGCGTCCCCGTCGAGCAGGTACTCGGCCACGGGGTCGGGCATGGGGGCCAGCAGGTCGGGCAGGCCGGACCTGCCGGCCGGGAGGCCCCGCTTCCCCGCCGCAGATGCACCGGGGGCTAGCAGGCAGGCTATGACAAGGATCGTGACGAGTCTCTTCATGGGCACCTCCCTGCAGGGACATATACCCCAAGATCTTCCATTTCGCGACGGGATTATCAATACAGGTGAATGAGAAAACCCTCCATGCTATCATACATCGCATGGAAACGTGTCGCGTATACTGTTCCGGCCCCCTCTTCTGTGCCGAGGAGGTGGGGGGCATGAGCGCCATTGCCAGTGTGCTCGAGGCGGCCGGGTTCGCCACCTTCCTCCCGCACCGGGACGGGCTCGAGGCGTATGTCCTGCGCATGGCCGGCATGCCCACCCCGAAGCCGCTGGCCCCCCTGCGCGCGCGCATCGATATGGCCATCTTCTCCCTGGACGCCTTCGAGCTGCTCGAGCGGTGCGCGGCCGTGGTGTGCAACCTGAACGGCCGGGTGCCGGACGAGGGCATGATCGTGGAGGCCTCGCTGGCCTATGCGGCGGCCAGGCCGCTCGTGCTCTTCAAGGACGACATGCGGGCGCCGTTTGCAGGGCATGACAACTCCATGCTCACGAGCCTGGCCAAGGGCAGGATAATCAACAAAATCAACGAGATCCCCGCCGCGGTGAGGGAGGCCCTGTCCCGGAAGACCGCCCGCTGCCCCCTGTCCGGAGAACTCATGGAGGCCGTCGCATACGGCAGGCGCATCTCGTCCGTCCTGGAGCGGCTGCCCCGGGAGGCGGGGAAGAAGCGCTGGTCCGACGAGGTCCTCTCCCGGGTCATGGAAGAGGCATTGACGGAGCAATGACGGCAAGGAGATGGCGATGAGTACGTATGTCCTGCTGGGAATCGTCCTGGTGGTGGCCCTCTGGGCAGGGCTTACCTACAACCGGCTCGTCAGGCTCAGGAACATGGTGAAGGAGGCCTGGAGCGGCATCGACGTGCAGCTCAAGCGCCGCTCCACCCTCATCCCGAACCTGGTGGAGACGGTGAAGGGCTACATGGGCCACGAGCGGAGCCTGCTGGGCGAGATCGCCGAGCTCCGTTCCCGGGGGCTCACCGCCCGCACCGTGGCCCAGAAGGGCGAGATCGAGACCGCCCTTTCGCGGACGCTGGGCAGCCTCTTCGCCGTGGCCGAAGGCTACCCGGACCTGAAGGCCAGCGCCAGCTTCCTCTCCCTCCATGCCGACCTCACCCAGATCGAGGACCAGATCCAGATGGCCAGGCGCTACTACAACGGCACGGTGCGGAACCTCAACATCGCCGTGGAGTCCTTCCCGAGCAACGTCGTGGCCGGGGTCTTCCGCTTCACCCAGGCAGAGTTCTTCGCCCTGGATGACGCCTCTGACCGGCTGGCGCCCAAGGTGAGCATGGGGGCCCCCGGGTGAGGCGCATCCTCCTCCTGGTGGTGACGGCGCTGGCCTTGTCCCCGGCCGCCCGGGCCGAGGAGCGCATCCTGGGCTTCGACTCCTTCATCACCATCAGGCCCGCAGGCGACATGGAGGTGAGCGAGACCATACAAGTGGTCTGCGAGGGCGACAGGATCAACCACGGCATCTTCCGCGACTTCCCCACCCGCTACGAGGACGGGTACGGCAACACGGTGAACGTGGCCTTCGAGGTCAAGGCGGTCCTGAGAGACGGCCAGGGGGAGAACTGGTGGACCGAGCCCATGACGAACGGCGTGCGGGTGTACATGGGCAGCAAGGACGTCACGCTCACGCCCGGCGAGTACACATACACGCTCACCTACCGCACCGACCGGCAGCTCGGGTTCTTCACGGACCACGACGAGCTCTACTGGAACGTCACGGGCAACGGCTGGGAGTTCGCCATGGACCGCGTGAGCGCCACGGTGGAGCTGCCCCCGGGCGCCGCGGTCTTGTCCACGGAGGCATACACCGGGCTGCTGGGCGAGAAGGGGCAGGACTATGCCGTGACCCGGGACGAGTCGGGCAGGCCCGTATTCACCACCACCCGGCCCCTGGCTTCCGGGGAGGGCCTCACCATCGTCGTTGCGTGGCCCAAGGGCTTTGTGCACGAGCCCACACCGGCAGAAAAGGCCGGGTACTTCCTTTCGGACAACAAAAGCGCGGTGGCCGGCGCCGCGGGCATCGCGCTCCTGCTCGCCTACTACTTCATTGTCTGGCTCAGGGTGGGCAGGGACCCTGAAAGGGGCACCATCATCCCGCTCTACGAGGCGCCCAAGGGGTTCTCCCCCGCGGCGGTGCGCTACGTCATGCACATGGGCTTCGACCACCGGGCCTTTGCCGCGGCCGTGGTGAACATGGCGGTCAAAGGGTTTCTCTCTATCGAAGAGGACGAACAGGGCGTGTACACCCTCGCCCGGAAGCGCACGGACCACGAGGGTCTTTCCCAGGACGAGACCAAGATCGCCCGGCAGCTCTTTTCCGGCAGGGACCAGCTGGTCGTGAAGACCGAGAACCACGCCGTCATCGCCCAGGCCGTCAGCGACCAGAAGAAGAGCCTGGCCGTGGAGTACGAGAAGCTCTACTTCCTCACGAACAGGCACGCCCTCGTCCCGGGGCTTGTCATCTCCGTGCTGGTCCTGGGGGCCATCGTGGTCCTGGGCAGGAACAGGCCCGTGGCCGTGTTCATGACCCTGTGGCTCTCGGCCTGGACCGCCGGGTGCGCCGCGCTGCTCTTCCAGGCTGCCAAGGCCTGGAGGGCGGCCCTGTCCGACGGGTCCACGAAGATCGTGCATGCCGGGTCAGCCCTCTTCATGACGCTCTTCTGCCTGCCCTTCCTGGGAGGCGAGGTCTTCGGCCTGTGGCTGTTCACCCAGGCCACGTCCATCGCGGCGGCAGGGTGCATCCTCGTGGTCGTGCTGCTGAACATCCTCTTCTACCACCTCATGAAGGCCCCCACCATCAGGGGCCGCAGGGTCATGGACGCCATCGAGGGGCTCAGGCTCTACCTCTCGGTGGCGGAGAAGGACCGGCTCAACCTGCTGAACCCGCCGGAGAAGACCCCCGAGGTCTTCGAGCGGTTCCTGCCCTACGCGCTGGCCCTGGACGTGGAGCAGGCCTGGGGCGAGCAGTTCGCCGACGTGCTGGCCCGTGCCCGGGCCGAGACGGGCTATGCCCCGGCCTGGTACTCCGGAACCCACTTCGCGGCCGCGGGCGCAGCCGGGCTGGCAGCCGGGCTGGGTTCCCTGTCGTCGAGCATCGCGTCATCCTCCTCGCCCCCGGGCTCCAGTTCGGGCGGCGGCGGCGGCGGGTCGTCGGGCGGCGGCGGCGGCG
>JAKPQL010000079.1 GCA_029547045.1 Deltaproteobacteria bacterium
GCATACTTCCGTTCATGTTCATCTTCAACACCCAGATCCTGCTCATCGACATACCCAACGCGTGGCAACTCATCCTCACGGTGGTGGGCTCGGCGGGCGCCATGCTCGTCTTCGCTGCTGCAACGCAGGGCTTCTGGCTGGTGAAGAGCCGCTGGTGGGAGACCGCCGTGCTGCTGCTCGTGGCCTTCAGCCTTTTCAGGCCCGGGTTCTGGATGGACAGGCTGTATCACCCCATAACCCAGATGGAACCCACCCGGGTTGCCGAGGTGGCCAGGGAGGTGGAGCCCTTCGAGACCATGCGCCTGCGGGTGAAGGGTGAAACCTACGACGGGAGGTCGTTCAACCGCATCATGGTGCTGACCCTGGAGGACCAGGTCGAAGACGGTACGAAGCGCCTGCAGGACGCAGGCCTTGTCCTGAGGGTGGATGACGACAAACGGGTGTTCATCGACCAGGTTGTCTTCGGCAGCAACGCCCAGAAGGCGGGGTTCGACTTCGACTGGGAGCTCCTCTCCGTGGAGCGGGAGGAGAACCAGCCGCCCAAGCACCTGATGTACATCCCCGCGGCGGCGGTACTGGCACTGATCGGCCTGGGGCAGTGGCGCCGCAAGAAGAGGCTCGGGATCGCGTAGCCTGTCCCGCTCAGGGTGGAAGCGTCACGAGGACGCCCGCTTCTCCATCTCCTTGGCCTTGAGCTCCCTCCTGAGGATCTTACCGATAGCGCTCTTGGGGAGCTCGGGGAGGAACTCGATGTCCCTGGGCACCTTGTAGGCAGCCAGCTTGTCCTTGCAGTACGCGATCACCTCGCCGGCCGTCAGGTTCTCCCCGGCCTTCAGGACGATGAAGGCCTTCACACTCTCGCCGCGGTACGCATCGGGCACCCCGATGGTGCACGCCTCCAGGACCTTGGGGTGGTCGAAGAGGACCTGGTCCACCTCCTTGGGGTAGATGTTGAACCCGCCTGCTATGATCAGGTCCTTCTTGCGGTCCACGATGGCGAGGTAGCCATCCTCGTCGAACACACCGATGTCGCCGGTGTAGAACCACCCGTCCCGAAGGGCTGCGGCGGTCTCGTCAGGCTTCTTGTAGTACCCGGCCATGACCTGGGGGCCCTTGATGCAGACCTCCCCGGATTGGCCGGTCTTCATCTGCGTTTCACCGGTCTCGATATCGACTATCTTTATGTCGGTGTTGGGCAGGGGCACGCCCACGGTGCCGCTCTTGACCCTGCCTTTCCAGGGGGTGCAGGTGGCGAAGGCCGTGTTCTCGGTGGCGCCGTAGACATCGTTGATGATGGCGCCGTGCAGGGTTTTCAGCTCATTCACCGTGTCGTCGGGCAGAGGGGCCGCACCGCCGAAATAGCCCTTCACGAAGCTCAGGTCCATGGAACGGAACTCGGCGTTCTGCAGGAGGCCCGTATAGATGGTGGGCACGCCGGGCAGGAAGGACGGCCGGAACTTCCTGAGCTGTTCCACGATGGCCTCCGGCGTGGGCCGGGGAACCAGCACGCATGTCCAGCCGCTCCAGAAGGGGAAGTTCTGGCTCACCGAGTAGCCTGCCGAGTGGAAGACCGGGTAGACGCCGAGGAGGCTCTCGCCGGTGTCCTTCAGGTCGGGGAACCAGGCCCGGAAGATCTGGATGACGGCCGATATGTTCTCGTGCGTGAGCATGGCCCCCTTGCTCACGCCCGTGGTTCCGCCGGTGTAGATGAGCGCCGCGAGGTCGTCCCAGGCCGCTTCGCTCTGCACGGGGGCCTCGGGGTGGGCCTTCAGGAGGTCCATGAACTGGTATACCCCGGTCTGCGTGGTG
>JAKPQL010000082.1 GCA_029547045.1 Deltaproteobacteria bacterium
AACCAGCACGTGAAGATCACGATTAAGTCTAATTACATCTCTCTGTCGGGGTTCGCGGGGACCGACACCAAGGAAGTCCAGTTCACCTGGACCCCCTACACTGCGGACCATCTGGCGGACATCACCATCTCTCTGTCCACCAATTCCGACATTGAGGACCTGGGGGGCGGTCTGGGTTTTGGTCATGTGGTACTGAAGAACGCTTCGGTGGGCTTCAAGGCGGGGGACAAGGTGGTCATCGAGTCCCAGTCCCTCATGAGCAAGCAGACCCGCTCCTGGGCCGGTGTGGACCTCAACATGGATCCCAACACGTCCTGGGACTACGGCTGGAATCCGGGGGCGAGTTCGTACACGAGCTCCTTCTCGTTTAACCAGGACGCCCTGGACAACGACACCTACCACTTCCGTCGGTTCTACCTGAACGCCGACACCGGGGCGTCCTACGACAGCGAAGTGACCTTGGACCTCCGGGGCAATCTGGGAAAGACGGACATCAGTCCCGCGGCCTCCTTCCACGCCACGTATGTGGGAGAAGTAGCGGATGCGGATGTGAAGCTCCGGGATTTGGACAAGTTCTGGGACGCCAACGGGAACTTCCTGCTGGAGAACCCCCAGGCCATCAAGATCGTCCAGGGGGATGGCACAAACACCAGCATCACCCTCTACGAGCAGGACACCCTGGACGATGTGGCGAAGAAGCTCAATAGCGCCATCCGGGATGGCCTGGGCCAGGGCAAGTACAGCGGTGACGGGCAGTTCGCCCAGTACATCGACGACTACACGGGGGCGGCTGCGGGGCCCAACGCCGTGGAAGGCACGTTCATCGTCCGTACCGCCGTGACGGGCAAGAAGGGCGAGCTGAGCTTCATCGGCGACGAGCAGCTCATCAATGCCCTGAGCATCAACCAGATCCAGGCGTCGAAGGAAAACCAGTTCACCGTGGCCATTGAGGACGCCCACACCGGCGTCACCCTCAAGAACAATCTGCGGATCACGGGGAACACCCTCTACGGGGAGCTCAACGCCAACGTGGATGTGGAGTTCGACGCCATGGCGGGGATCTCCGTGGGGTACAACTCGGTCCAGAACAAGTTCCTCTTCACCAACAACACCTCCTCCACGGCCTACTCGACCGTCGTCCACTTGGCGGACAACACCACGGTCTTCCAGATCGGCGCCAACGAGAAGGAAGACATGGGGATCAACATCGGCGCCATGGGCACCAAGGCCCTGGGCATCGACAGCGTGTTGGTGACGGACCGGGTGTCCGCGGGACGCGCCATCACCACCATCGACGCGGCCATCGACCGGGTCTCGGGCCAGCGGGCCAACCTGGGGGCCTACCAGAACCGGTTGGAGCACACCATCAACAACCTGACGATCGCCAGCGAGAACATCACCTCCGCCGAGAGCCGCATCCGCGACCTCGACATGGCCAAGGAAATGATGAACTTCACGAGGCTCAACATCCTCATGCAGGCGGGCAACAGCATGCTGGCCCAGGCCAACCAGCTGCCGCAGAACGTGCTGCAGCTGCTCCGGTAGACGCGGCTTTAGGAACTCCGGGAGGGAGGGGGAAACCCTCCCTCCGTTCCGTTTTCTAAGGCGCGAGAAACGGAGGGACGGTCATGGCCATAGAACGGGTACCGAACATAACGGGCGTGGAAGGGGCCGGAGGCAAGAACGGCTACGGCGGCACCCCGGCGGTGGTCGCTCCGGAGCTCCATCCCAAAGAGTCTTCTTTGTCGTCTCCGTTCTCCCGGGAGGACCAGGAAAAGCGTCCCGTGGACGAGAAGGCCCTGCAAAACGCCCTGTCCAAGTTGGAAGACATGTCCAAGGTTTTCGGGAGGCATCTGCGGTTCGAGGTGAAAAAGGATCCGGACCTGGTGCAGGTGAGCGTCATCGACTCGTCCACCGACGAAGTGGTGCGAAAGAT
>JAKPQL010000086.1 GCA_029547045.1 Deltaproteobacteria bacterium
ACGCTCAAGTTCCAGGTGGACACCCTCCAGTCACGGCTGAACATGAACGAGAACAAGCTCAACGAGAAGGAGAAGGTCATCGACCAGAGCCTCAAGCAGCAGGGTGAGCTCCTCAACAAGTACTCCGAGCTGCAGAACGAGCTCTTCTCCCTGCGGGGTTCCATCGACGACCTTTCCGCCTCGGCGGGGCTCACCCCGGGCGGCGGCGGCGAGTCGCGGATCGCCCTGCTGGAGAAGGACGTCCAGTCCCTCAAGGACGCGATCCAGGGGAGGAGACCGGCCGGAGCAGGCCTCCAGAAGTCGCTCTTCGATGCCGGCATGGAGAAGTTCAGGACCGGCCTCTTCGCCGAGGCCATGCAGGATTTCAAGACCTACCTCGGTCAGAACCCCGACCCGGCCCTGGCCGGCGACGCCTATTTCTACATGGGGGAGTCGCTCTTCGCCCTGACCCGGTACGACGACGCCATCCTGAGCTACGACACGGTGGTGAAGAAGTACAAGGACAGCGCGAAGGTGGCTGAGGCACTCTACAAGGAGGGGCTGTCCTTCGTGAAGATGGGCGACCGGGAGACCGGCGAGCTCATCTGGCAGCAGCTCATCAAGGACCACCCGGACTCGGAGGCTGCCGGCAAGGCGAAGGAGGGCATGAAGAACCCCGGTGCGGGGAAGGGGTAGGGCCGACCCCTGCGGTGTGTACTTTTTGTCTCGGATTGCCGATGGATGGTGTGTGTGCGGTGATGCACGAGGGTACGAATCCATCCGGTCCGGTGACCATGTTTATGCGCATGAACGAAAGGGGTTTCGATGAAGATCAGATCCTTTAGGGTGATCCCCACCCTGCCCGAGACGCTCAACCCGATCCTCCAGCTCGCCTACAACGTCTGGTACTGCTGGAACCACAAGGGCCTGCGGCTCTTCCAGCACATGGACCGGGACCTCTGGGAGGAGACCGGCCACAACCCGGTGGACATGCTCTCCCGCATCTCCCAGGGCAGGATCATGGATCTCATGGAGGACGAGGGCTTCCTGTCCCAGATGAAGAAGACCCACGGGGAGTTCGAGGACTACATCGAGGAGAAGGGCGTCTATTCCTTCCTGCTGGCCCAGCCCATCGACTTCACCATCGCGTACTTCTCCATGGAGTTCGGCATCACCGAGAGCCTGCCCATCTACTCGGGCGGCCTCGGCGTGCTGGCGGGCGACCACCTCAAGAGCGCCAGCGACCTGCGGCTGCCGCTGACCGGCATCGGGCTGCTCTACAAGCACGGCTACTTCACCCAGTACCTGAGCTGGGACGGGTGGCAGCAGGAGGAGTCCACCAACAACGACTTCTACCACATGACCCTCATGCTCGAGCAGGGCACCGACGGCAAGCCGGTCAAGATCTCGGTGAGGATGGCGGAGCGTGAATGCGTGGCACAGATCTGGAGGTGCCGGGTCGGGCGCGTGCCGCTGTACCTCCTGGACACCAACATCGAGGAGAACCACCCCGACGAGCGCAACATCACGGGCGGCCTCTACGCAGGCAACCAGGAGGACCGCCTCCGGCAGGAGATCCTGCTGGGCATGGGCGGCATGCGTGCGCTGGACGCCTTGGGCATCGACCCCATGGTGTACCACATGAACGAGGGCCACAGCTTCCTGGTGGGCCTCGAGCGCATCCGCAACCTCATGAAGCGCAACGGTCTCGACTTCCAGACAGCCCGTGAACTGGTGAGGTCGTCGCTCGTCTTCACCACGCACACACCCGTGCCGGCCGGCAACGACGTCTTCGACACCGGGCTCATGGAGAAGTACCTCAAGCCCTACGTGGACGACCTCGGCATCGGCTGGGCCGATTTTCTTGCCCTGGGCAGGAAGAACCCCTTCGACGACAAGGAAGGCTTCGGCGCCACGGTGTTCGCGCTGAAGAACTCCGCCTTCCGCAACGGGGTGAGCAAGCTCCACGGCGAGGTGTCCCGGGACATGTGGAAGGACATCTGGCCCCACGTCAAGACCGAGGACGTGCCCATCTCCT
>JAKPQL010000087.1 GCA_029547045.1 Deltaproteobacteria bacterium
AAACGGGCGCAAACCCTTTAGAAACAAGGGGAAAAAGAAAACCCGTCACCCCGGAGAATGACCCCAGAGAGACGGGTTTGTCTTTTCTAAATGGTGGAGGCGGGGGGAATCGAACCCCCGTCCGAAGGCCTTCAACCAAAGACGGCTACATGCTTAGTCTGTGTTTTCATGTCGAATGGGTACCGCCCGCAGACAGGCTTTACACATCCCACGCCCCTACTACCCCCGCTGACCCCGGGGCAGGATCAACAGGTGTGCCTGTCTGATTTGACGTTCTCTCAGGAGCCGACAGGCGGGCTCTCGGAAAACGTGGCGCCCTTAGGCAGCCAGTGCGTAGTTGTAATCGTCGGCACTTAATGTGTCTCTGCCTGTTTAACGAGTCAGCAGAACTCGGCATGCTCCTCGGGCCTCAACTGCCCCCGTCGAACCCATTACGCCCCCAGTTCGACATATCTCTCATAGTACCTTGAACGGGATTTGTCAAATCGCGTGACTGAAAATCGGCCGTTTTACTACGAAAAGGCCTCTTCCAGGATCTCGCACAGGATGTGTTCCACCAGGATGTGGGCTTCCTGAATCCTCGGGGTGCTGGCAGAGGGGATGCACACGGCGCAGTCCACCATGTCCCTGATCAACCCGCCGGCGCCGGTGAGGCCGATGGTCCCGATGCCCATGTCCCGGGCAACCTCGATGGCCCTGACGATGTTGGGCGAGGACCCGCTGGTGGAGATCCCCACCAGGACATCCCCCGCGCGGCCCAGTGCCCTGACCTGCTTGGCGAAGACCTCTCTGAAGCTGTAGTCGTTCCCGATGGCCGTGAGGACAGACGTGTCCGTGGTGAGCGCCAGCCCCGCCATGGGCGCCCGCTCCCTTCTGAAGCGGTTGACCAGTTCGGCCGCCAGGTGCTGGGCGTCGGCGGCGGATCCCCCGTTGCCTGCGAACATCACCTTGCCCCCTGCCCTGATGCAGTCGATCCACATGCCGGCAGCCCTGGCGATGTCGGGCACGAGGGTACCGAGCCTCCCGTGGAGCTCTGCGCTTTCCTGCAAGAGGGAACCGATCTTCTCTTCCATGCACCACTCCGTTCCGTGCTGATATCCCGCTATCTTCGATATATGCGACAAAGCCCCTGATCTCAAGGGGAATGTCAGGGCATGGATATCATGGAGAATTGAAGGGAGCAGGACCGCTTCAGGGGAACGATGGTGGTGCCTGGTTCTCCAGGGCTGGGATGTCGTGCCCTCCTCAGACCCTGAAGTGGCCGTCCCTCTGGGAGTAGTCCAGGTAGAAATCCCCGCGGTGCGACTTGAAGTAGGTGGCGAAATCCCTGTTGTACTCTTCCAGGGTGCCGAAGCTCCTGAAGGCATCCCGGAGCTCGCATTCCCTGATCATCCGTTCGACGTCCGGGTCGAAATACATGTCTTGGTCCTCGATGTGGGACAGCTTAAGCCCATGGAAGGGGTTGCCCAGCCACCGCTGCAGGAACATTCTGATGAGATTCAGTATCCGCATGATCACGTCCTTGTGAAAGGCGCTGTTTTCTTGTACTACCCTGTCTTATCGGACCCGTCCGTAAAAGCTTGAGAAGGGCCGTTCCCGTAAAGAAACGGCCTCCCGGTGCCGATAGGCAATTGATATGAAAGGCACGATCAAAGATCTCCTGCAGATCCCCGGAGTCCATGGATACATCATCGTGCAGGGGAAGTCCGTCCAGATCAAGCTCCCGGCAAAACACAAGTTCGCCGAGGCGAAGGAACGCGTCATGCTCATCTACAATGCGCTTTCCGACCCCGTTAAACGCCCGGGCAACACCGTGGAGATCCTCCTGGATGATGTGCTGTTGACGGCGTTTCTTGCAGGGAATACCATGTTGATGGTGCTGTCTGGGCTGCGGGTCAACCAGGCCCTGCTCAGGATGACCGGCAGGCTGATCATAGCGAATATGGGCAAGGAGTAGGTGCAGACCGATGAAACAGGAAATCAGCGGCGACCTCGCGAACACACGCTGCCCTGAGATCATTAAGATACTTTCCCTGGGGAAGCGCACGGGCAGGCTCTATCTCACGAACGGCTCAGAGACCGGTAACATCTACTTCTCCGAAGGCGAGGTCGTGCACGCCCAGTGCGCCTCGCTGAGCGGCATCAAGGCGATCCAGGAGATCGCGGTGTGGACCTCGGGCGAATACCGTTTCTTCGTGGACGAGCCCGCTGACATGCAGACCATCGTCATGGGGGTCGAGGAAGTCCTCGCCGAGACCACCAGCCACCTGCGGCAGATGGACAAGATCACCACGCTCATCCCCTCGTCCTCGGCTGTCTATGACCTGGAGCCCGAGATCCGCGACAAGGAGATCCAGATCAAGGCCATCCAGTGGAAGGTGATCTCCCTGGTGGACGGGAAGAAGTCCATCGCCGACCTGTCACAGATCATCGGGCTGGGCGTATCCGACACCATGAAGATCGTCTACACCCTGCTCAGGATGGGCCTGCTGAAGGATGCGTCCCACCAGGACACACAGGTGAAGCGCCGCTCTCTCAGGCTCCCGGAGACAGAATTCATCATCTCGCTGAAAGACGCCCTCACCCAGGCGGTGGGCCCCATCGCGCCGGTGATCATCGTGGAGACGGCCGAGGAGCTGAACACTGACCTCCTCACCGACAGCACAGACCAGAAGGCGTACCTCATCGAGACCCTGTCGAGCAAGATACCCAACGA
The DNA here is from genome assembly GCA_029547045.1 of Deltaproteobacteria bacterium. Classification (GTDB taxonomy): domain Bacteria; phylum Desulfobacterota; class Desulfomonilia; order UBA1062; family UBA1062; genus MWEI01. Next base: position 2,717 of record JAKPQL010000087.1, read on the forward strand.
AAAGATGTCACTGAAATTCCTTGATGCCATGACCGACTGGCTCAAGGCGGAGGTCTGAAGCGACATGAAGCTGAAGGTCTTCCTCGTCGTCCTTGCCGGAAGCACGCTCATGCTGGCCATCTCGGCCGCTCTGGTGTTCACCCAGGTGCGCTCGGTCCGATCCGTGGACCTTTCACCCCTGGCGGATTCCCTCTACCAGGAAGACGCCAAGATCCTCTCGTTCATCCTGGCAACCCTCGACCCCACGAGGATCGACTCGCTCAGGCTGCCACCCTCCTGGGCCGAGATCTTCCTGGTGAATACCGCCGACCTCCAGCTCATAGCCTCCACCGAACCGTCCCACCGGGGCATGCCTCTGTACCGCCACCCCCAGCTCCTGGACCAGGCCGAAGCCATCACCGGCGCCATCAGGAAAGGTGCCGCATCGACGGTGAGCACGCCGGGCTACATGGTGGTGATGCATCCCCAGGGAAGCGAATCCATGATCATCGCGCTGAAACCCAAGGCCTGGGAAAAGGGCCTGGTGGCGAAACAGGAGCAGGAGATCGCCTCCCGGACGTACCGGATCACCCTCGCCCTGGGCATCTTCCTCGCCGCGGGGCTGCTCCTTTCCCTGGTTCTGGCCTGGGTGGTGAGCCGGACCGTGGCCGTCCCGGTGAAGAAGGCCCTGGATGCCCTGGAGGCGCTGAGCCTGGGAGACTTCGACTACGACCTGGACGAAAAGGCCACCAGCGAAATGGGGCTGTTCGTCGAGTCATATCTCCGGGTGAAGACCTCGCTGGAGATGGCCCTGGATATGATCGCGAGGAGATAGCATGCCCAAGCAGGTCCTCATCTGCGATGACGAAGAAACCCTGACCTGGTCGCTGGCGAAATCCCTTGCCCATGACCGCGAGACCTATGAGGTGACAACGGTGAACGACGGGGAGACTGCCCTGGCGGTGATGGAGCAGCAGGCCGTCGATGTGGTTGTGCTCGACATCAGGCTCCCGGGCATGAGCGGCCTGGACGTGCTCCTGCAGATCAAGGAGAAGAAACCCGCCACCAAGGTCATCATGATGACCGCCTACGGCTCCGCCGACATCAAGGAAAAGGCCAGGGCACGCGGATCGCTCTTCTACATCGAGAAGCCCTTCGAGATCGAGCAGCTCAGGGGGCTCATCCTCAAGGCGCTCAAGGAGGACGCGGCCAGGGGCTTCGCGGGCAGCGTGTCCGGCCTGCAGCTTGCCGACCTCATCCAGATGAACTGTCTCAGCCAGATGACCACCGCCCTGTTCGTGCAGAAGGACGACCGCAAGGGCTGCATCTACTTCGAGGACGGGCAGATGACGCACGCCGAGGTCGGTGCCATCGAGGGCGAAGAGGCCCTGTTCACCATTCTGTCGTGGTCCACGGGCATCTTCAAGTTCGTGGGCGGCATGAAGGCCCCGAAAAACACCATCTCCACGAACTGGGAGTACCTCCTCATCGAGGGCATGCGCCGTGCCGACGAGATGAGCCTGGCCCTGGAACGCGGGGAGATCGACGACAGCGAGGTCGCCCCGGTGGACGAGGCGACGCGCATGCTGGTGAAGAACCTCTCCTCCCTGAGCGAGTGCGCCGGCATCGCGGTGGTGCGATCCGAGCTGGATATCCTTTACCAGAGCGGCAATATCGCCAGGGAGATCAACATCCCCTACGTGACAAGGTTCTACCTGAGCCTGCCCGAGGCCCTGGGGAACCTCTCCCCCTCCAGGCCCAGGAAGGTGACCTTCATCGACCAGGGGCGGCTCGTGATCCTCTACCCCTTCAAAATCTTCGCCCTGATCCTCCTGGTGAAGCGCTCCGTGCTCTCCCAGGAGACCTCATCCACCATCGAACGCCTTATCGACCGGTATCAGGTTTAGGCTGTCCAGCCCGTCCAGGTCCATATCGCATCGTTCCAGGATGATCTCCTCCATCCGGGCGCAGTCCCGGTGATGGAGGAGGATCCGGTCGCGTCTCGCCCCGTCGGTTCCGTAGCGCGCCATCAGGTCCACAAAGCGGCGGTCCAGCGACACCACGCGGTCGTGCATCACCCGCTTGTCCGCATAGTTGACCACCATGGCCTCATTGAGCTCCATGGACCTGAGCCGCACGTGCTGGCCCACCACATCGCCCACCAGCGGATACCCGTGCGCGCTGAGGAAATCCTGGCCCATGAGCGCGTGGTCCCTGCCCGTGCCGACGCACTCCATCTTGGAGATGTCGTGGAGCAGGGCAGCCATCTCCACCAGTGCCAGGTCGAGGACGCTGCCCCTGCGCACCAGGGAAGCGCCGAGAACCAGGGCCACGCGGCGGACCATGATCGAATGGACGAGGATGTGGGGGGGCATCAAGGAACGTTCGATGAGCCCGATGGCCTGGTCCAGGGAGGGGATCACGGCGCACCCTCCCCCTGCCCGCTGCCGGCAGGCTCGAAGATGTCGCCCATGCCCAGGAGTTTGACCATGAGCGACCAGGTGGTTTTCCTCCGGGTGAACTCGTCGGCCGCCTCAGAGGTCCTCTCGAAGTGGATGGCCCAGCACTGCGAGGTGTAGCCGATCCTCTGGACCTGTGTGGTGTATTCGCGTTTTTGATAGTCGTACCGGATACGCGCCCCCAGATCCACGGCCCTCGTAAGCCGCACCCTGACCCCTGCGGAGAGCATCTCGGTTCCGGGCCTGAGGTAGTCGCCGCCGACCCAGGCCTCGTGCCCCTGTCCGCCGAGGATGGCCACGCGGCTCTCGTGTCCGGAGGTGGCGTACCCCCCGCCCTCGCAGCGTTCCCAGACGTTCCTGTGAGAAGCCTTCAGCCAGGGAGCGGGCCTGATGTTGGCCTCCGCCCTGATCTCCTCCCATCCATGCTCCCCGCGGCTGTAGATGCCCCGCACGGACACATCGGCCAGGGACATCCCCGAGGCGTCACGGAGATAGTTCGCCAGGCTCGCCTGTATGCCGGAAAACTTGCCGATCTCATCGGCGGCAAGGATCACGGGATAGTCGTCATCCGCGTCCCCATCCTCATCGTTGCCGCCGTACCGGGAGCGGTAGTCCAGGGAAAGACCGGGAACGATCTGGTGGTACCATCCTCGGTGGAACCTCGGCCCATACAGGGCGCTCGTGAGTGAAATCCCCCGTTCCTGCCAGTGTTCCGCGTAGCTGTCTTTCTCGAATTCCCCGGCATCGTCCATGAATCGGGTGTCCCGGTAATACTCGGCCACATGGGGCTTCAGCGTGAAGTACGGGTATACGGAGACGGGCCACGCGACATCGAGCCGCGCACTGTCCTTCATTGCCTCGATCCAGTCCCGGGACACCACACGGCTGGTGCCGATCTCGGCCGATGCCACGAGCGGGGTGTACGGGATCTCCCGCTGGCGCAGGCGCGCGGTCAGTGCGGGGAGCTCCTGGACGGTCAGGCCGTTGTCCGTGCGGGTGAGGTCCTGGGTGAAGCGGCCGGAGACCGCATACGAGATCCCGAAACGCTGCCCCGTCCACTGGGCCCGTGAGACAAGGCTCTCCTGACGGGAGTCGCCCGGCAGGTTCAGGTCCTCCAGGTCCGGTGCGCCCTGGAGGGGGTCTTCATTCACAAAGGTGCCGATGTCCCTGAGGTAGTCCGCGGTGCTCGCGAGGTTGATGTCCCAGTTCACGTCGGGTCCGGCCTGCTGGGCCTTGAGGAACCACCGCGAATCAGGGATCGTTTCCACCACCCCCGATTCGCCCGGGTCCCCCCCCTTTTCATCTCTGAGGGACTCACCGTAGACGATGCCGCTGTGCCTCTCATCGACGCAGTACCGCACCTCGGCCCTTGCGAGCACACCCCTGTCGCTGAGCCAGGTGGGGGTGAAGGTGGCGTCGAAGGACCTGTCCGGGGCGAAATACAGGGGCAGCCCGAAGCGGTAACCGGAATCGGTTCCGTGGCCGAACTCGGGCAGCAGCACGCCCGTGTGGCGGTACAGCCGTGCAGGGAACAGCAGATAGGGTATCCTGATGAGCGGGTACTCCCGCACCATGAACCGCACGTCCCTGCCCGTGCCGTAGCCTCCCAGCGGGATCTCCAGGTCTTCCACCTGCAGGGACCAGTCCGGCTGCGACCCGAGGCACGGGGTGAAGCGCACCGAGCGCGCCTGGAGGTACTCCTCCCCGGTGCGCGTGATGGAGAGGCCCGTCAGGGATATTGTGCTTTCCAGCGAGGTGAAGGACCCGCTTTCGAGATGGAGGTCTTTCCGTCTGGCGTTGTAGGCCAGCGAGGTCGCCGTCACCCGTGCCGGACCCTCCTCAAGGATGCACCCTCCCGTGGCCCAGAGGTCCTCGGTCTCGGTGTCGTAGACGATGTAGTCTGCCCGTACGCGCAGGTCCTCCCCGGTCACCTCCACATTCCCGTACGCCTCGATGCGGGATCCCGCCCGCTCCATCCTGTCCGCCTCCACGTTCAGCATCATGGCCGAGGCGCCTGCCGGGAGCAGGCAGAGGAGCATCACGCCCAGGAAAACCAGCCTCTGCATATGAGCGATTCCCTCACCTCTCCAACGGTATAGAACGAACCGGTCACCACCACGTCCCGGCCGGTCTGCAGTGCATCCTGGAAAGCCTGGGTGACGCTGCCGCATATGGTCACCGCCCCGCTGCCCTGCACCCGGCTCATCTCGTCGGTCCCCCACGAGCGCGGCGAGTGCACCGGTGCGACGAAGATGCAAGAGCAGACCTGTGCGAGGGCTGAAACCATGGCGCGATAGTCCTTGTCGGAAAGGATGCCAGCCACGCCTGCCCCCTTGAAACCCCTGGCCTTCAGGTGCTCCACCAGGACTAGCATAGATGCGGCATTGTGCGCCACATCCATGATGACTCGCCCGCCCATGCCCTCGATCCGACCGGGGAGGAAGGCCGTGCGCAGGGCATGCAGCATCTCCGCCTCTGTGAGGGTAACCCCCAGCAGTCGGGCCGCAGCCAGCGCGAGGGAGGCGTTCAGGGTTTGGTGCGGGCCTGATGGGGCTTCGGGCAGGCCGTCGTGTGCACCCACCTCGTGCAGGACCGCCCCGACCCGCAGGGCGTGCTCCCTGATGACGCCCAGGGCCTCGCCTTCTGCGCTCGTCAGGAGGTGGGCGCCCGGCCGTGCGATGCACGCCTTTTCCGCGGCAATGGCGGCCACCGTATTGCCGAGGTAGTCGGTGTGGTCCTCTGAAATGCTCGTGATCAGGGAGATGCAGGGGTCGAGCACGTTCGAGGCGTCGTACCGGCCTCCCAGGCCCACCTCGAAGATGCCAACGTCCACGTGTTTCCGCTGGAAGAGCACAACGGCGAGGATCACGCACCATTCGAAATAGGTCAGTCCGAGCCCCGAAAGTTCGGGCTCGAGTTCGAGCCTCATGTCAGCGAGTTCCGCCGCTTCCGCCTCCACTCCGCCTATCCGGAACCGCTCGGTGAAACGGCACACATGGGGCGACAGGGTGGTGCCCACCCTCAGGCCGGCCCGGGTGAGGATACGCTCCAGGTAGACACAGGTGGAACCCTTTCCGTTGGTGCCCGCCACGAGCACCTGGCGGTATGACCGCTCGGGATGCTGCAGGATATCCAGTGCACGGGCCGTGCGCTCGAGGCCCAGGGACCAGCGGTGCTGGTTCAGGCCGGACAGAACCATTGGAGCAGGGAGGCGAGGGTGTCACGCATCCTGTGCCGGTGCACGATCATGTCGAGGAACCCGTTGGCCATGAGCCGGGAGGCGTCCTGGAAGTCAGGGGGGAGCGTGCACTTCATGGTGGCCTCGATGACGCGCGGCCCAGCGAATCCGATCTTCGCTCCGGGCTCCGCGATCATGATGTCGGCGAGGCCTGCAAAGCTGGCGCTCACGCCGCCGGTGGTGGGATCGGTGAACACGGTGATCATGGGGACGTCCTCGGTCTGGGTCCGTGCGTGCACGGTCCTGAGCATCTGGAGCAGGCCCCAGATGCCCTCCTGCACCCGGACGCCGCCGGAAGAACAGAACACCACGAGCGGCAGGCCCTTGCGCTGCGCCCCCTGCATGAGGTCGAGGACGGCCTGGCCCACGGCGACTCCCATGGACCCCCCCTTGAAGGTGAAATCCATGACGCCCAGCACGCACTGCCTCCCCTTGATGGACGCCCTGCCGCACCTGATCGCTTCGTCCGAGGGTGGACCCTGCTCGTCGATGCGGTGCACTGCGGCATCCATCTCGACAAAGGCCCCCTCGTCGCACAGGATCGCTATCCTGTCCTTGGCACTGATCCGGAAGTGATGGTCGCAATGGGGGCAGACCCAGAGGTGCTCCTGCAGCCGGGCCGTGATGATGGTCTCCGAGCACGACGGGCACTCGGTCCAGCGGCCGTCTCTCTTCGCGATGTCGAGGATCTCGGTCAAAGGGTGATTACCTCCCCCCCCTTGATGTGCTCGAACCCCGGGGGAAGCTGTGCAAGCACCTCGTCCATGTAGGCGGGTTTCATGTGGTAGACGATGACCCGGGTCGAGGGGGAAAGGACGCCGTTGAAGCCTTTCATGATCAGCTCGGGGGTAAGGTGCTGGGTGATTTCAGCGAGTTCACCCATCCTGTTCGGGAATGACGCCTCGATGAAACAGGCCGTGAGGTCGGACCCCAGGGTCCTGATGAGGTCGAAGAGCCCCTTGTGGTACCCGGTGTCCCCGGTGAACAGGGCATGTCTGCCGGCCTCGGAGACCACGAATCCGAGGGCCCCCCCGGGATGGTTTTCGACAAAGGCCTTCACCCTGACGCCGTCGTGCTCGAACCCGTCGTCGGGCACGCGCTCGATGCTCAGGAAGCCGCTGTCCGCATCGAGCTCCGCGATGTCGGGCCAGATGAGCCCGTTGAAGATGTGATCCTTCAGCGCCTCCACCGTGGCCTGGCTGCCCATGATCTTGATGCCGCGGGCCTTCCTGCTGAACAGGGCGTCCACCAGGAAGGGGAGCTCCTTGATGTGGTCGATGTGCGGGTGCGTGATGAGCACGATCCTGATGTTCTCCAGGGCGCCTTCTGGGAGTGCGGACATGACCGATCCGGCATCTATCAGGATCTTGCCGTTGACCAGGATGCTGGTCGTGTCGAACCCCTGCATCACCGATCCGCTGCAACCGAGGACTTGGATCTTCATCTTGCCCCACCCTTACCTGAAACCAGGCCTGTTTTCCACACCATTATTCGAGCCGATCGTAACTTCTCATCGGTTTTTCCGGGGAAAAACTGTAGTTCCGACCGCACGGTTTTCCGGAGTTACATCAATGAGTTCCAGTGTATTTTTACGTGCGCCCGGTTCCGCTGTACCATCCACTGCCCGGGCCCGCTCAAGAGTCTCTCCCGGTGAACTTCCTGGCCACGCCGCTCACCTGCTGGGACAGCGCCCGGGGGCAGACGAGGATGGCGTCGGGGCCTTCCACCACCACCAGGTCGTTCACCCCGATGAGCACGATGTGCTTGTCGCCGGACCAGATCACGTTGTTGTCCGAGTCGATGAGCTCCGCCGACCCGCGCACCGTGTTCCCCCTGGTGTCCGTGGCGAAGAGGTTCCCCATGGCATCCCAGCAGCCCACATCGCTCCAGCCGAAATCCACAGGGATCACCGCCACCCTCCCGGCCTTCTCCATGATGCCGTAATCGATGGATATGGAGGGAGATGCATGGTAGAACCGCTCCACGCACGCCTGGTCAACGTCCAGGGAGTCCCTGAGCTGCACGAGCAGGCCGTAGAGGTCGGGCATGTATCGGGAGAACTCCTCCAGGATCGTGTCCACCCGCCAGAGGAACATACCTGCATTCCACAGGTAGCCGCTCTTGAGGTACTGTTCGGCGAGGATACGGGCAGGTTTCTCGTGAAAGGCCTTCACACGCTTCAGGATGAGTCCGCCCTGGCTCAGGAGGACCACCTCGGGGGCTATGTACCCGTACCCGGTCTCGGGGCGGTCAGGGACCACGCCCAGGGTGATGAGGAGGTCGGGGTGCGATTCCAGGGCGCCCGCACCGAAGAGGATGGCATCTTTGAGCCTGTCGGTGTCGCGGATGAGGTGGTCCGAGGGGAAGACCGCCATGACTGCCGTGGGGTCCTTCCGGGCAATGACCACAGCAGCATACCCGATGCACGGGGCCGTATTGCGGCCCACGGGTTCGGCAAGGACGTTTTCGGGCGGCATCTCCGGGAGTTCCTCCCGCACCCGTGCGGCAAGCTCCCGTGAAGTGACCACATGGATGTTCTGCGGCCCGGTCAGGATGAGCGAGCGCTCGAAGGCCGCCCGGAGCAGGCTCTTGTCCCCGTCGAATGCGATGAGCTGCTTGGGCGTGTTCGGCGATGAAACAGGCCACAGCCGCTCCCCTTTGCCACCCGCCATGATGACGACCTGCAGAGCCATAGGCAACCTCCTGCGAACACTATCGGAAATCAGGGAGCCCGACTGTAGCCGAGGGCCTTTTCACCGCCGTACGCCACTACGGCACCTCACCGGGTTTTGCGGGCCGGGAACGCGATATTGATGCCCAGGGCCCCTGTCACGGTCCTGTTGCTGGTATCCACCGTGCCGATGGGTGTCACTATATCCTCATCCTTCCAGATCGTACAGCTCAGCCCGCAGTTGATCTTCACGCCGGGCCGTACCAGGTGGCAGAGACCTGCGGCGAGATTCACGTTGTCCGAATAGAGAACCTCGAAGGCCCCCAGGCTGGCATTGTAGTAGGCATCCATGTCTCCCCAGTCGTGCCTGGTGTAGAGGAACCCGCAGCTGACCTCCAGGTCGGGGTATGCCTGGTATGCCGCAGAAGCCCCGATGCTCCACACATCCCCTGCGTCGGAAGCGATGTCACCGCCTTGTGGGTTCTCCCCCCAGTCGGCCTGCTTCTGGAAGAACCAGTTGAGATCCGCCTCGCACCTAAGCTCTGGGGTGAACCGGTAGGACACGCCCAGACCCAGCATGGCCGGGAAGTCGCGCCGGTTCTTCTCACCGTCGGAATACAGACCGATGTCATCCGTGTTCACGTCTGCCTCGAAATCGAGCTTCACCCGTGTCTCGTACCGCATGGCCAGGACCAGGTCGTCCAGGGGCGTTGCCTGGATGCCCAGGATGCCTCCCCAGCCGCGGGAGGTTTCGTCCACATCGATCCGCAGTGGCAAATCCGGCGTGGAGGCCCCGCCGAGCCCGCCCGCAAGGGTAAGCTTGCCGTCGATGCTGTTGTCCGCCTGGATGGTCCGTATGGCCAGTGCCACGGACACCACGTCCGTGAGGCGATAGGCGGCGCCCGCGCTCAGCGCGAGGTAGGTGGAGTCGGCCTTCAGGCTCTCCCGGGCTATGACGGTGTAGCTGCCGTAAAACGGTCCGTCGGGTCCGATGAGCCGCGCCCCGAGGGACCGGGTGGTGTACGATCCGTCGGGATAGTCCACGCTGATCCCCCCGCCCGGGATATAGATGCCGGCGAAGACCGCGGCTCTCCCCTCGGTATAGGCGGCATAGAGGTTGGGTACGAACAGGTCCGGGCTGTCCTGGGCGTCCGTGAACCTGCGACCCGTGATGGGATCGATGTACGAATGCTCGGGCCTGCGCACCATGAACTGGTTCGCGATGTCCATATGGTACCCCTGGGCAAGACCTGTCAGCCCGGCCGGGTTGTAGACCATGATGTCAGGGGCGTCGGTGGCTGCGTTGCGGTTGGACATGCGGATCCACTGGGAGCTCATGTTGGTGAGGTTGTCGATCTGGGCATGGGCCCCTGAGGCGGAGATCAGGATCAGTGCCACGATCATGGCAAGCAGTCTTCTGGGTAACATGGGAACCTCCCTTTCATCTGCATGGTTGAACGAACGTGCGCATACATCACCCATAATAATGCCTCGCCCGATCGCCGCGTCAAGGGCCATGACGAGACGCTGCTTGCACCGGAGCCTCCGAGAGGATATATATCTGCAGCAACTGCACCCATCTCGGAGGAAGCCATGTTCCCGGAGCACAGACCCCGCAGGCTGAGAAGGACCGAAACCATCAGGAGGATGGTCAGGGAGACCCATGTCCGTGTGGACGATCTCGTCTACCCCCTCTTCGTGAAGGAGGGGTCCTCCATCCACGAGCCCATCGAGAGCATGCCCGGCCAGTTCAGGCACTCGCCGGACCGGGTAGCCCCCCTGGCGAAACAGCTCTCGTCCCTGGGGATACCCGCGGTGCTCCTCTTCGGCATACCCGGGAAGAAGGACGCATCCGCCACATCGGCACACGCCAGGGACGGGGTGGTGCAGCAGGCCGTGCGCCGCATCAAGGACGCAGCTCCAGAACTCGCGGTCATCACGGACGTGTGCCTGTGCGAGTACACGGACCACGGCCACTGCGGCATCCTGGACGATGCCGGCCAGGTGAGCAACGACGACACCCTGGAGGTGCTCGCCAAGACCGCCCTCTCCCATGCGAAGGCCGGCGCGGACATCGTCGCGCCCTCGGACATGATGGACGGGCGCGTGGGCATCATCCGCGAGGAACTCGACGAGAACGGGTTCGAGCATACGGCCATTCTGAGCTACGCGGTGAAGTACGCCTCCACCTTCTACGGTCCCTTCCGCGAGGCGGCAGGCTCGGCCCCCTCCTTCGGGGACCGCAGGGGCTACCAGATGGACCCGGCCAACGTACGCGAGGCCCTGCGCGAGGCGGCGCACGACGTCGAGGAGGGCGCGGACATGCTCATGGTGAAGCCCGCCCTTCCCTACCTGGACGTGATCAGGCTCATTGCGGACGAGTTCGACGAGCCGCTCGCCGCCTACCAGGTCTCCGGCGAGTATGCCATGATCAAGGCCGCCTGCGAACGGGGATGGCTCTTCGAGGATGCCTGCATCCTGGAGTCGGTGACCGCCATACGCCGAGCAGGCGCGGACCTGATCATCACCTACTTCGCCCCCAGGCTCGCCGAGCTGCTCTCATGAAGCTGCCCCATGTCCTCGCCTGGGAGCTCACCAGGGCCTGCAACCTGAACTGCGTGCACTGCAGGGCATCTGCCACGAACAGCCCCGCCGAGGACGAGCTCACCACAAAGGAGGGCATGACCCTGCTGGACGACCTCGCACGGGGAGGAACCCGCCTCGTGATCCTCTCCGGTGGGGAGGCCCTGGTCCGGCCAGACGTGTTCGAGCTCGCAGCCCGCGGCACCTCGCTCGGCCTGCGCATGACGCTCGCCACGAACGGCTCGCCGGTCACGGAGAGTGTCGCCCGGAACCTGCTGGATGCGGGCATTGCCCGGGTATCGGTGAGCCTCGACGGTGTTACGGCCGGGGTCCACGACGCCTTCCGCGGCCTGGGAGGCGCCTTTGCCATGGCGATGCGCGGCATCGAGATCCTGCTGGCCCATGGCATCCCCGTGCAGGTGAACACCACGGTGGCCGCGGCGAACATCCATGAAATGGGGCTGTTCCCGGAGTTCCTCGAACACATCGGGGTCATGGCATGGCATGTATTCTTCCTGGTTCCCACCGGCAGGGGGCACGACGTCGAACCCGCCAAGGTCGCCCAGTACCGGCGGATGCTCGAAGACTTCCACGGCGCGTCGAGATCCGCCCGGATCGAATGCAAGGCCACCTGCGCGCCCCAGTACTACCGCATGTTTGAGGAACAGGGGGGCTCTGCGCCCACCAAGGGGTGCCTGGCAGGGACCGGTTTCGGCTTCGTCTCCGCCACAGGCGTCGTGCAGCCCTGCGGGTTTCTCCAGATCGACTGCGGCTCCATACGCCGGACACCCCTGCAGGAGATCTGGGAGACGTCGGAGACCCTGCGCGCGCTGCGGGATGCGGACAGGCTCCTGGGCAAGTGCGGCACGTGCGGCTTCACTGCCGTCTGCGGAGGGTGCAGGGCCAGGGCCTACGAGGTACGGGGCGATGCCCTGCAGACCGATCCCATCTGCTGGTACCCGCCGTCCTGAAAGACACGAGGGGGAAGGAAGCATCGTATGGACACCCTGGACAGGCAGATTCTCAGTCTTCTGAACGATTCCCTGCCGCTGGTGGAGCGGCCATACCGGCAGGTGGCGGATGCGCTGGGCATCACCGAGGCCGAGGCCGTGGACCGCACCAGGGCCATGAAATCGAGCGGCCTCATCCGGCGCATCGGGGCCGTGCTCGAACCGCGCAGTCTCGGGTGGACCTCTGTGCTGTGCGCGGCGGACATCGCGCCCGGGTCAGTGGAAGAGTATGCTGCAGTGGTGGGTGCCTACGAGGAGGTGACCCACAACTACCTGCGCTCGGGTCACCCGAACTGCTGGTTCACCGTCATAGCCCCGAACGGAGACCGCCTGCGGGAAATCGTCTCTCAGATCGAGATGCGTCTGGGTGTACACGTACTGTCCCTTCCTGCCCGAAAGGTCTTCAAGATCAGGGTCTCCTTCGATATGGACTGACCGGTCCTCAGCGACCCCCCTGCCTCAGTGGAACATCCTGGCCATGATGCCCTCTTTGGGCTTGCCCTGGCACTTCAGCTCCTCTTCCTGATACCCCAGGCAGGTGAAGTAGATGGCCCGGTCGAAGAAGAGGACCACGCGATTGTTGAACTCGAGGGCCTGCATGAGCTGGAACGATGAATCAAAGAAGTGTGTCTCCTGCACATAAAGCCACAGGTGACGCTTGATGAGCATGAGGGCCATGACCACGTCGGTGAGCGGGATGCCCTCGTGGTACCTGGTGACGCCGAGTTTCTTGTAGTGCTCCTTGAGCTCCCCCTTCTTCTTGTCACCCGCGAGCCATGAATCCAGGCGGCTGTACACGTCGTATACGCGCTCGTACACGATGTCCTTGTCCAGCTTCCGGTACGCCTTCGTTTCCTCGCGGCTCAGCAGGTCCTTGCAGAGCCTGTTCGTCAGGGTGTCGGCATTTTCCTTGATCATGGCGACGATCTTTTCCGATATCATACAGCCTCCCTCATGGATGGATTCATGGTTCGTTCAGGGACTCTTCTCTCCCTGCGCCGCAGAAGAGGTACTCCCCCAGGCGCGGTCTCATACCGGTTCGTCACGCCCCCAGCACAGTCCTGTGCAGGAATCCGGAACCGGCACGACGGGTCGTGCGTCCCCGATTCAAAAAGCCGTGTTCCTACTTCTTCTTGAAGAACTTGCTCAGGAGTCCCTCTTCCTTGGATGATTCCACGTACTTTACGAGCTCAGCCTCATACCCCATGGTGGCGGCCAGGATGGCACGGTCGAAGAAGAGCACGACCCGGTTGTTCATCTCGAGACTCTTCATGAGTTCGTAGGAGCTCTCGAAGAAGTGCTTCTCCAGCAGGTACAGCCAGAGATGACGCTTGATGAGCATGAGGAACATGATCACCTCGTGCAGCGGGATGCCCTCCTCGAAGCGCTTCTTGCCGAGCTCGCTGAAGTGCTTGCGGATCTCCTCCTTGGGGCGGGCCCTGTCGAGCCAGTATCCCAGGGTGCTGTACACGTCGTACACCCGCTCATACATGATCTCCTGGGAATACTTCTTGTGATATTCCGTCTCTCCCCTGTTCAGCAGGTCATTCACAACCCTTCGTGCCAGCTGTTCTGCGTCGGTCTTCAATACTTCCATAATCTTCAGATAAATCATGACCCCTCCATGTATGCATGTGCGAGACGGACTTCAGTTACGATGAAAACCGTCTTTTTTTCACTTATAATACATCGAATCCCTGCACAAGAGCAATGATCAACTTGGGTGAACTCCGTGAAAGTTTTGACAATTGCATGCAGACCCTTCACTACTTGTGGTAAGGTTCTCCCCGGATGATGGTGAAGGCGCGGTAGACCTGTTCCAGCAGCATGACCCGCACGAGCTGGTGGTTGAAGGTCATGCCCGACAGCGACAACGACATGTCCGCGGCGGCTGCGACATCCCGGGGCAGCCCCTCGGGACCGCCGGTGTAGAAGAAGAGGTGTCTGGTGCCGGAGCTCTGCGCCCGTTCGATCAGGGCGGCCATGCCCTCGGACGTGAGCGTCGTGCCCTCCGGGGCGCAGACGACGTGGATTCCGTCCCTTCTCTGCGGCTTCAGGGCCTTGGGCTCGATGATCTCCACCGGGGCATACTTCCTGACCCGCGAGGAGTATTCCTCCACCAGTTCCCTCACCGGGCCCTGCTGCGTCTTGCCGGAAAAGCAGAAGACAAGCTTCACCTACCTGAGCCTCTTGGCCTCGTACCACATGCCTTCCATGTCGTAGTACGACCGGATGTCATGCTGGAAAATGTGGATCACCACGTCCACGTAGTCCAGGAGCACCCACCTTCCCTGTTCGACCCCCTCCTTGCCGAAGGGTTTTCCGAAGGTCTCCATGACGTGCTCGGCCATGGCCTTGATCTGGCGGTCCGACATGCCGGTGCAGATGATGATGTAATCGGTGAAGGAGCACACCCCCCGCACGTCCAGCACACGGACGTCCGTGGCCTTCTTGTCCTCAAGGGCCGAGACCAGCTGGTCCCACTGAAGTCTCATCTACGAGTAGATCCTTTCCCTGGTGATGTACGCGTGGGCATCACCGGCCACCAGGTACCGGATGGATTTCCCCTGCCTGCACAGATCCCGTATCTGCGAGGATGACACCGCGTAGGCGGTGACGTCCACGAACACGATCTCGTTGCCGAGCTCGTTGGCGAACCCCCGCCCGGTCCGCCGGAAGCGAGCTGCCGAGGACCCGAGCACGTCTTCGAGGGGACGGCCCGGTGCATCGGGCCTGGACATGACCACGAAATGGGCCAGGTCGAAGAGGCGGGGCGCCTCGTACCACGTGCTGATCTCGTTGAAGGCGTCCCGGCCCAGGATGAAGTGCGGCGTGCAGCCGTACATGCGGCGCATGTGCTCGATGGTGTGGATGGAGTAGGAGCTGCCCGGCCGCTCCACCTCGAAGGAGGAAACCTCGAAGTGCGGATTGTCCTTGAGCGAGAGCCTCACGATCTCGAGGCGCTGTGCGCCCTCCACGCCGCCGTCCAGGTCCTTGTGCGGTGGGAGGCACGACGGCACGAACACCACACGGTCCAGGTCGAGCAGCTCCCTCACCTCCTCGCAGGCACGCAGGTGCCCGATGTGGACGGGGTTGAAGGTTCCGCCGAAGATGCCCAGCCTCATTGCCTGATCTGGCCGTCACCGAAGCAGACGAACTTCTGGATGGTGAGGTCCTCAATGCCCATGGGACCGTACGCGTGGATCTTGGAGGTGCTGATGCCCACCTCAGCGCCCAGACCGAACTCACCACCGTCCGAGAACCGGGTGCTCGCGTTCACCAGCACCGTGGAGGAATCCACCTGGCTCAGGAACTCCATGGCCCTGGTGTAGTTCTCCGTGATGATGGCTTCGGTGTGGTTGGAGCCGTACTTCTCGATGTGGTCGATGGCCTCCTGGAGGTTGTCCACGATCTTCACCGCGATGATGAGGTCGAGGAACTCAGCATACCAGTCTTCTTCGGTGGCGGGCTTCATGTCTGGCAGGTATGCCCGGGACTTGCTGCAGCCCCTCATCTCCACGCCGTGCGCCCGGAAGAGCTCCGCCATCTTCGGCAGGAAGATCCCGGCGATGGGGGCGTCGACGAGCAGGGTCTCGGCAGCGTTACAGACGCCGGGCCGCTGGACCTTGGCATTGAGCGTGATCCGGTAGGCCTTCTCCAGGTCTGCCTGCCGGTCCACGAAGACATGGCACACCCCCTTGTAGTGTTTGAGCACCGGGATGCGGGAGTTCTCGGCAACGGTCCTGATGAGACCCTCGCCGCCCCGTGGTATGACGAGGTCGATGAAGTCCTCCAGCCTGAGCATGTCCATGATGGCCTGCCGGTCCGTCACCGGGATGAACCCGATGACCGCCGGGTCGATGCCTGTGGCAAAGAGCGAGTCGGTGAGAAGCTTCACGATGGCGGCATTGGAGTTGAAGGCCTCGGACCCTCCCCGCAGGATCACGGCATTGCCCGACTTCAGGCACAGGGCCGCCGCGTCCGCGGTGACGTTGGGGCGGGACTCGTAGATGATGGCCACCACGCCCAAGGGGATGCGCATCCTGCCCACGAGGAGTCCGTTGGGCCTGCGGGTCATGCCCGTGATGGTTCCCACCGGGTCGGGCAGCTCCGCGATCTCATCGATGGCCCTGGCCATGCCCTCGATGACGGCATCGCTCAGGGTGAGCCGGTCGATCATGGCCGCGCTCAGGCCTGTGGCGCGGGCCGCCTCAAGGTCGCGGGCGTTCTCCCGCTTCAGGAACGCACCCCCCTGCCGCAGGGATGCGGCCATGTCATGAAGCGCCTTGGCCTTGGCCACGCTGGACAGGCCGGCCAGGGTCCTGGACGCCTTCCTGGCCGCCTCGGCGATGGCCGTGATCTGTGTCTCGGACACTACAGGATCTCCTTTCTCAGGATCATATTGTTCCGGTGCACGACCTCGTCGTCGCAGTCGTAGTCGAGGATCATGGCCAGGTCCCTGGTGCTGGCGCCCATGATCTTGATGATCTCGTCGGCAGCGAAGTTGCTCAGGCCGATGGCGATTGCGTCCCCGCCCTGCTGGACTATCTCCACCGGGTCCCCTGCCAGGAAGCTCCCTTCCACCGCCACCACGCCCACCGGGAGCAGACTCTTCCCCTTGGTGAGAACCATGGCCGCGGCACCCTCGTCCACCGTGACCCTGCCCTTGGGCCTTGACACGAAGCCGAGCCAGTGTTCCTTCTGGGAGAGCACGGCCTTCTTCTTGGGGTGCACGAAGGTGCCCACCTCCATGCCCTCGAGGATGGAACCGATCACCTGGGGGGTATAGGCCGACGCGATGACCGTGGGCACCCCCAGCATGGAGGCCCGGTACGCGGCCTGAAGCTTCGACTTGATGCCCCCCCGGCCCAGGGGGTTGCCGCCGTCGCCGTAGGCCTTGAGGTCCTTGGGTCTCAGCTCGGGGATTTCGCGGATGATGGTCGCATCGTCATGGGCCTTGGGGTCCTTGGAGTAGATGCCCTCGATATCGGTGAGGATGATGAGCATGTGGGCCTCCACCAGGGGGAGGATCATGGCGGAGAGCATGTCGTTGTCCGTGAACTGGATCTCCTCGGTGGCCACGGTGTCGTTCTCGTTGATGACGGGAACCGCGCCCATCTCGAACAGCGACGACAGGGTGTTGCGGATGTTCAGGTACCGCCTCCGGTTATCCAGGTCTTCCCGGGTGATGAGGATCTGGGCAGCGGTGTAGCCGTAGCGGCGGAAGGCGTCGGTGTAGGCCCGCATGAGGCTCCCCTGCCCGATGGCCGCCAGGGCCTGCTTCTTGGACAGGGCGGTCTTCTTCTCGCCGATGCTCATGATGGCCCTGCCCTCGGCGATGGCGCCGGAGGTGACCAGGGCGAACTCCCTGCCCCGGTCCATCATGAGGGACAGGTCGTCGCAGAGCCGCTCGATGACGCGGTTGTTCAGCCCGCGGCCCGTGTTGAGCACCTGTGAGCCGATCTTGATGAGGACCCGTTTACACTTCTTCAGTCCTGACCTGGTTCCTGACTTCATGCAGTTCCTTCGTGATATGGTCCAGTATGGCCTCGAGCCCGAACCCGCTCAGTGCCGAGGCGCTGAAAAAAGGATACCCCGCGCTCCGGACAAAGGCAACAGCTTCTTTGGCCCGTTCCTCGGCCCCGGTGAGGTCGCACTTGTTGAAAACCACGATCTGTTTTCTCTGCAGCAGCTCCGGTGAATACTCCCGCAGCTCATGCATGAGGATCTCCAGCTCCCGGGCCGGTTCCCTGCCCGTGTCCGGCGAGAGGTCCACGAGGTAGAGAATGACCCGTGTCCGTTCGATGTGCCTGAGAAAGCGCAGGCCGAGGCCGGTGCCCGTGTGCGCCCCCTCTATGATGCCCGGGATGTCCGCCACCACGAAGTCCTCGCCCTTGTGACGCACCACACCCAGGTTGGGTACCAGGGTGGTGAAGGGGTAGTCGGCTATCTTGGGCCTGGCGCTCGAAATCTTCGAGATGAGGGTGGACTTGCCTGCATTGGGGAAGCCCACCAGGCCCACGTCGGCCAGGAGCTTGAGCACGAGTCGGAAGGACCTCTCCTCCCCGTCTTCGCCGGGCTCGCAGTATCTCGGAGCCTGGCGGGTGGGGGTGGCGAACCGGGCATTGCCCCTGCCGCCCCTGCCGCCCCGGGCCACCACGACCTGCTGGCCAGCCTCCACCAGGTCGGCGATGAGTTCCCCGGTCTCGACATCCTTGATCTGGGTTCCCACCGGGACGGGGATGACCAGGTCTTCGCCCGACCTCCCCGTGCAGTTCTTGCCCGTGCCGTGCCTGCCCTTTTGGGCCTTGTAGTGGGGATGGTACCGCTGGTCGAGGAGTGTGTGGTGGTGGGGGCTGGCCTGGATGATGACGTCTCCGCCCTTGCCGCCGTCGCCCCCGTCAGGACCGCCCTTGGGGATGTACTTCTCTCTTCGAAAGGAACAACAACCGTCGCCGCCCTTGCCCGCCTTTACGAAGATCCTGGACTCGTCAATGAAGTCCATAGGCTAGGCGGCAATGGATACGACCTTCACCTTCTTGTTATTGCTCAGCAGGGTCTCGAACCTCACGACACCGTCTTTGAGGGCGAACAGGGTGTAGTCTCTGCCGCAGCCCACGTTCTCGCCGGGGTGTATCCTGGTCCCGCGCTGGCGCACCAGGATGCTTCCCGCCGTGACCTTCTGGCCCGCGAACCGTTTTACGCCGAGACGCTTCCCGGCAGTGTCCCTGCCGTTGCGCGATGTTCCGCCGGATTTCTTATGTGCCATGGCTCAGCAACGCCTCCTAGTCTTTTGCAATCTTGGTGATGCGCACCTCGGTGAGGTACTGCCGGTGGCCCTGGGTCTTGTGGTACCTCTTGCGGCGTTTCATCTTGAAGACCACGATCTTCTTGTCCCTGAACTGCCTGATCACCGAGGCGCTCACCTGTGCGCCCTTCACCGTGGGAGAGCCCACTTCCAGGCTGTCGCCGCCGATGAGCAGGACATCGCCGAAGGTCACCGTGTCGCCCTTGCCGGCCTCGAGCTTCTCCACGCGAAGGATGTCGCCCTCTTCCACCTTGTACTGCTTCCCGCCTGTTCTTATCACCGCATACATGATGCACCTCGAACGCATGGTTGTACTGAAGAATGGTGAGCTATTAATGAAATTGACCCGGGTTGTCAAGGAATAATGTGCGTTCCCTCCAAGAGATCGTGCGATTCTTTCCCGTAATTCCCGCCCCGTGCCTCCAGATGGCGGCTGCCGTGCCCCGGGCAAAAAAAATGCCAGAAGAATCAGGTGTGGGGACGGTTGCGGAATGGTGTGTCCCTTCTTCTGGCATCAAAAAGGAGGTTTCAGTTAAGAACTTGTCTTCTTGAGTATTGGCGATTCCTCTCTTTCATCGTTGCCTGTATTAGTGCGAGATGTGTGCCATCGTGACCATCGCGTATATCTCGCTGATATTACTGGGCATAGAAAAATATGTACTCCCTCGATACGGTGATGGAACCATAAACCAGCTCTGTATTTATGGTGCAAAGACCATAGCTCTTGGTCTCCATGGTCAGGATATCTTGATGCGGATGGTGAATCTGCCGCCCTTGCCCTGCTCCTGGTTCACCATGTCGGTGACCTGGCCCAGGCCGAACACCCGTGAGCCTTTCTGTGCGTGGGGATTCACGGAGGGGTTGTCCCGGCACTGGGCACAGAAGTTCCTCACGCACACCTCCCTGTCCGATGTACGCCATATCTCTATGTTGCGGCACTTCTTGCACAGCGGGCTCAGGCACCCGTCACACTCGGTGACTGCCTCCCGGTCATGGCAGAACGCGCAGGTTTTCCTGTCCTTCTCTTCTGGTTCCACAGTCGGTCCCTGCAAGGGGTTTTCCATGGTGATTGCGAATGCCATGCCACTATGAAAAGATCTATTATATCCAGTTATTTCTTCTTGGTACCTGCCATCCACCCCATGCATGCCGCGCCCTCATTGCCCGTGCCCCTTATGCTTTTGCACCATAGTGTGGTGCAGGGGCCATAATTGACAACCCTTGGTAAATCCTCTAATCAATTCCCATCGATTCCTATCTCAAGGCACCATGCGAGGGGCGTGCATCCATGGATTTCTTCTTCCATCCCAGTGGCGTGGCGGTCATCGGCGCCAGCGACAACCAGGCAAAGGGCGGATTCCACCTGTTCCGGAACACCATCCAGAGTTACCAGGGGCCGGTCTATCCCGTGAACCCCCGTCTGCCCTCAATTCTGGACAGGCCCTGTTATCCCGATGTTTCTTCCATCCCGGACGACTTCGACCTGGCCATCTTCTTCGTGCCTGCACCCGCACTGCCGGATACCATCCGAGCATGCGCTCGGAAAGGGGTCAAGGGCATCATCATCGAGTCGGCGGGCTTTGCTGAGGCGGGGGAAAGCGGGCGGTTCCTGCAGGAGGAGTGCGTGTCCCTGGCCAGGGATCACGGCATCAGGCTGTGGGGGCCGAACTGCATGGGCCTTCTGGACGCCCACCGGCGGCACGTGTTCTCCTTCATGTACACGGATGCATGGAAGACACTGCTCAAACCCGGCGACGTGTCCATGTGCGTGCAGAGCGGCATGCTCTCGGCCGGGTTCCTCATGATGATCCTGGAGCGTGGCGGACTGGGCATCAGCAAGATGTGCTCCATCGGGAACAAGTGCGATGTGCAGGAGACCGAGCTGCTGGACTACTTCATCCAGGACCCCGCCACTCAGGTCATCGGCCTGTACGCCGAGTCCATCGCAGACCCCAGGGGGTTTCTGGACCTTGCCTCGAGTACGCACAAGCCCATCGTGGTCCTCAAGGGGGGGCGCAGCCCCGGCGGCGCCAAGGCGGCCATGAGCCACACCGCCAGCATGGCGTCCGACCACGCTATCATGCGCTCTGCCTTCAGGCAGGCGGGCATTATCGAGGTGACCGACGTGAACGAGCTCATGGACGTGCTGAGGGGCTTCTCCAAGACCCCGACCTGCCGCGTCCGTGAGAACACGGGCACTGCGGTGATCACCTTTTCCGGGGGCGGCGGCATCGTCACCTCGGACCTGCTCCATGAAGCCGGCCTGGGCCTTGCCGAACTTGGCAAAGAGACGCTGAAGGCCCTCAAGACCGTGTACCCGCCGTGGATGGACCCGGCCAACCCCGCCGACATATGGCCCGCCATCGAGTACTCAGGCATCCGGAAGGTGTACGAGACAGCCAGCGAAAGCGTGATGCGCGACCCGGCCGTGGACTCGGTGATCGTGCACATCTTCACCAACATGGTGGAGAGCTCCATGTTCGCAAACCTTGCACGGCTCAGGGACGAACTGGGCAAACCCGTGGTTGCATGGCTCGCTGGCATGGGTGACGCCCTGAAGGCATTCAGGAACGGCCTCGAGGAGGTCGGCATCCCGACATTCGACGAGATGGGTCGATGCGTGTCCGTACTGGCCGCCATCCTGAGGCATCACCGGGGAAGGGGCAGCGTACGCTGAGTGCAGCATTGAAACGCCCTACCTGATGGCGGGGTAGCTCCCCTCCAGTCCCTGCGACGGCGCGATGTAGTGGCACCCTATGGAGGTGCGGTTCCTGAGCGCCGCCTCTGCCACCATGATGGCCGACTGGGTCCCCTGGAACAGGCTGATGATGTCCTTGGACACAGGGGTTTCCTTGTAGAATTCCTCGATCCTTAAGTACATGTGCCGCATGTCCTCGATGGCCCGCTTGAGGCGGGATGCGGTGCGCACGATGCCCACGTAGTTCCACATGGTGTTCTTGATGGACATCCAGTCCTGCGCTATGAGCGCCGGGTCCTCGTTCTCCATGCTGCCCGTGAAGACCCAGTCGCGGGCGGAGAAGAGCACCCGGGGGCTCACGGTCTTTCCCGCATTGATGCGTTCAGTGATGTCCACTGCCGCATAATAGCCCCAGGTGAGCCCCTCGAGCAGCGACGTTGATGCGAGCCGGTTGGCGCCGTGAAGCCCGGTGCAGGACACCTCGCCCACGGCGTGGAGCCCCTTGAGTGAGGTGCGGCCCCTCACGTCCACGTGCACCCCGCCGCAGAAGTAGTGGGCCGCGGGCACCACGGGAACGGGCTCCTTCGTGATGTCGATGCCCGCGTCCTTGCACGTGGTGTAGATGGTGGGAAAGCGCCTGGGGATGTCCTCGTCCACGAAGGAGGCGATGTCCAGCAGGACATGGTCCTCGGAGTTGTGGATCATCTCCTCCCAGATGGCCCGGGCCACCTCGTCGCGGGGCGCCAGGTCCCTGAACTCGGGGTTGTAGCGCTCCATGAAGTATTCGCCGCGCAGGTTCCGCAGCCTCGCCCCCTCGCCGCGCACCGCCTCCGAGATGAGGAACCGCCGCGCTCCGGGGATGTAGAGCGTGGTGGGGTGGAACTGCATGAACTCCATGTTGATCATGCGGGCCCCTGCCCGCTGGGCCATGACCATGCCGTCGCCCACAGTGCCCTTCTCGTTGGTGGTGTGCAGGTAGATGTCGCCCAGACCGCCCGTGGCCAGCACGGTGTACTGGGCCAGGACGGGCATGACCTCCTTCTTCCTGTTCAGGAACACGTAGGCGCCCAGACAGCGGTTGTCGAGCTGGTAGGATGCCTGGATGTCGGTGGTGTGGTGGTGCAGGGTGATGAGGTCGATGGCCGTGGCCTCGGTTATGATCTCCACGTTCGGCTGGGCCTTCACCGCTGCGATGAGGGCCTTCTCGATGACCTCTCCCGTGTTGTCCGCCGAGTAGAGGATGCGTTTCACCGAGTGGGCGCCTTCACGGGTGAGGTCGAAGTCCTCGTCCTGGGCGCCGGTGAGGTGGGTGAAGTCCACCTTGAGCTCGTCGATGAGCACCTCCTTGACCACCTCGGGTCCTTTCTCGGCAAGGAATTCCACCGCCTCCACGGAGTTGATCCCTCGGCCCGCCCGCATGATGTCGGCCACAAGCATTTCCTTGGTGTCGCCGCCCCCCCGGTACACGATGCCGCCTTGGGCGCGGTTGGTGTTGGTGGCGTAGATGTCGGAGCGCTTGGTGATCAGGCAGACCTTGATGCCCATGCGTGCGGCCATGAGGGCGCAGGTGGCGCCGGCGATGCCCGTACCGATGACGAGGCACTCGGTCTCTTTGCGTGTCGTGCTCATGTCATAGCCTCAGCATGGCTTCCAGTGCCCTGCGCGCATCGGAGGCGACCCCTTCGGGCAGTACCACGCGGCCCAGGTCGGATCCCAGGTTCATCAGCGTCAGGGCAAGCCTGGTCAGGGTGATCTTGGCCATGTCGTCGCAGTATACCTCTTTCAGGGGCACGATCTCAACACGGCCCTTTTGTTCCCTGGCCGAGCGCTTCACCATGTGGGCCTCGGTGCCCACCACGAGCCGTTCTCCGTCAGGGAGCGCCTCGATGGCCGCGAGCATCTGGGAGGTGGAGCCCGCCTCGCCCGCTGCCTTCACCGTGGCCGGGTCGGTCTCGGGGTGCACCACGATGCGGACCCCCGGGAACCGTTCCCGGACCTGCAGGACATCCTCTTCCGTGAACACCGGGCAGTGCACCGGGCACCAGCCCTTCCACAGGACCATGCGGGCCCGCCGGATATCCCACTCGTTCAGCCCCCCGCCGGAAAGCGCGGGGTCCCACAGGACCATCTCATCGTCCCCCATGCCCATGGCCCGGCCCGTATTCCTGCCCAGGTTCATGTCGGGCATGAACAGGACCTTCGCCCCCCTGGAAAACGCCCATGCCAAAACCTTCCCTGCGTTCGCCGAGGTGCAGACCGCTCCGCCCCGGGCCCCGCAGAAGGCCTTGAGTGCGGCGGTGGAGTTCACATAGGTCACCGGGACCAGGGAGGGCTCCAGTGCTGCAAGGACCTTCCAGGCCGCCTCCACCTGATCCGCCGGAGCCATGTCTGCCAGGGGACAGCCGGCGGACACGTCCGGGATGAAGACCTGTTTGGAGGGGGCCAGGATGGCCGCGGTCTCGGCCATGAAAAAGACACCGCAGAACACGATGTACTGAGCGTCCTGCACCTGGGACGCCTTGCGGGCGAGTTCCAGCGAGTCCCCGGTGAAGTCGGCGAATGCTATCACGTCATCAGACTGGTAGTGGTGGCCCAGGATGACGAGCCGCTTGCCCAGGTCCCTCTTCACGTTCTGTATGATGTCCCGGGCCTCGTTGTCGGTCATGGTTCCCCCTGGATGGTCATGGAGATGTCAAGGGCCTTCACCGAGTGGGTGATGTCGCCCGCGGAGATGCAGTCCACCCCTGTCTCTGCCACGGCCCGTACGGTCTGGAGGGTGATGCCGCCGGATGCCTCCAGGGGGCACCGCCCAGCCACAAGCTCCACGGCCTTCCGCATGGCGTCGAGTCCGAAGTTGTCCAGCATGATGCGGTCCACCTTCAGGCCGAGCAGCGTCTTCACGTCGGGAAGGCTCCGGGCCTCCACCTCCACGGGCACGTCCGGGAAGGCGGCCCTCACCCGCCTCACTGCCTCCTCCATGGAACCGGCCGCATCGATGTGGTTATCCTTGATGAGCGCCATGTCGGACAGGCCCATGCGGTGGTTCTCTCCCCCACCGATCCGGACCGCCTCCTTGTCAAGCACGCGCTGTCCCGGCGCGGTCTTGCGCGTGTCGAGGATGCGTGCCCCGGTGCCGCGGACCGCCTCCACGTAGGCTGCGGTGACGGTGGCGATGCCGCTCATGCGCTGGAGGAAGTTGAGCGCCACCCGCTCGGCCTTGAGGATGCCCCGGGCGGGTCCTGTGACGGTGGCGACGCGGGTGCCGGGCTCCACCACCGAACCGTCGGCCACGTCAAAGGTGCACTCGATCTCCGGGGAGGTCAGCTCGAACACCCTCCGGACCACCCGGAGTCCGGCGATGACGCCTCGCGCCTTGGCGGTCATGACGGCGCGCAGACGGGCCTGCTCCGGGAACACGGCCTCCGAGGTGATGTCCCGGCCGTCCTCCAGGAGTGCGAGCCTGATGATCTCATCTACCAGCGTCTGTATATGCACGGCAGAAATCCCCTATGATCCCCTCTATTACCAGATCCGCCCGGTGGAGCTCATCAGAATTCTTGAAAAACGATGCCAGGCTCACGAAGATGGCGTCAAAGGATGAAGGCTCCGCACCCAGGGCCGCATAGTCGATGCGGGCGATGTCGTACTCCTCCCCCACGAAGTAGTACTTGCCGAAGCGGGGCCTGGAGGTGTCGCGGAACCCCCAGGATGTCTTCAGGGAGCAGTACCTGCGGAATATGTCGAGGATCTCTGGCCGCCCGGACACCCATTCCGCATTCAGCGTCTCCCCGAGCCTGTTCTGCACGATGTGGAAAAATGTCTTCACGAAGTCTATGTCCGTGACGGTGGCGCCGTACAGGTACCAGTCGTCAATCGCGGCGAGCAGGATCCGCACCTCGTGGTTCCCGAGCTTCTGGTAGCTGGGGCAGAAGTGGCCCTCGCAGATGTCGCGGCCATAGAAGCTGACGTCGCGCAGGTCTTTGCCGTTGTTCACCAGGGGGTGCAGCATGCACCCCACCCGGGTGCAGGCATCGTTCAGGAATCCCACGAACTCGCAGGTGTAGATGGTGGCATAGATGCGCTGTGCGTTCTCCCGGTGCCGGGTGACCTCGCGGTAGTCCTCGATGGACATCCTGTTCTGGCGCACCCTGGCGAAGAGCCCTGTCCTGAAGGCGAAACGCGCCACGAGTCCCTCCCTGGTGTTCTCCACGTAGTTGTAGATGCCGCAGCAGGCGGCGCAGGACTTGGATTCGTCGGGCTGGCAGAGGTGGATGTCGGTCACGGTGTGCAGGGGGGCTGTCACTTGATGGAGATGAACACGTCAATCCCGTCCACGCCGACTGTGTAGTGCACGTCCCCGTGCATCACCCGGTAGAGCTCTCCGCAGTCTTCGGCCGCCTCGAAGGCGCCCTGGCCGATGAGGTCGTCCAGGATGCCGTGCAGGGCCGTGAAGGTGATGTCCTCCTCGATGACGATGTTGTACATCCGCTGCCGGTGGAGAAAGGGTATCTTCTCGATCATAGATGGGTAGTGTTAGCACATTCCCCGCTATCTATGCAAATGGACCGTGACCGGTGCGGCCTTTGCGAAGAAGGCTGCAGGCACCCTCGCAGTGTGTCCGCGTTCAATCAATCCTTCTTCTTCCCAGGGTTCTTCCGTGCGGCGCCCTTCTTCGCAACGGCCAACGCCTTGCGCGCCCAGTCTGACAGGTCGTCGCGGTCCTCCAGCACGTCCACGGGCACCTCGTAGTAGCTCATCTGGGACACCTTGTCCTCATAGGGCCTGAAGGGCTCCATGCCGGCGTCCTCATAGTCGCCCCGGTTGGAGTCGTCCACCTTGAGGTAGAGGGTGTCATAGGCGATGAGGCCGAAGATGGTACCGTTCAGGTACACCCCGGCGCCCCCGAACATGGCGCGCGAGCTCACCGGGCCCAGGGGGCTCAGCTGGTCGAGGACGAAGCGGACGAATTCCTTGTTCAAGGACATGACCTTTCTCACCTCCAGGGTGGTATCGTACCCAACGAGTATACACGAGAACACGGGTTGAGCGAAACCTGATAGATCGACACCCCCCTGTCAGGGGGTGCTGAACACCGTCCGTGGCGGGGGAAATTCTGTGTACCCGGAAAATCTTTTCCGGTATATGTACCTTGTCTAAGGAGGTATCCGCCGATGGCTGAATCGAGTACCCACCTTCACAAGCGCCTTCGCGCACTTGCAGACAATCTCTGGTGGACCTGGCACCCCGAGGTGATCGGCATCTTTACCGACCTCGACCCGCACCTCTGGAGGGAGGTGGAGCACAACCCGGTGGCCTTCATGAACCGGATAACGCCGGCCCAGGTGGAGGAGCGTGCTGCCGAGCTGGTCCTCCACAGCCGCATCAACTACGCCTTCCGCCGCCTGAACGAGTACGTGGAGCAGCCAAAGACCTGGGGGGCCCTCCACTGCGGCAACCTGAACAACCGGCCCGTGGTGTACTTCTCCGCCGAGTTCGGCCTGCACGAGTCCCTGCCCATCTACTCCGGCGGCCTGGGCATCCTTGCCGGCGACCACCTCAAGAGCGCGTCCGACCTGGGGATCCCGCTCATCGGCATCGGCCTGCTCTACCAGCAGGGCTATTTCAGCCAGCGCCTCGACAAGGACGGCTGGCAGGAGGAGGACTACATCAACCTTGACACAGCCACGCTGCCCCTCCAGCCGGTCCTGGACTCCTCCGGCCAGCCACTCATTGTCCGGGTTGACACCCGGAGCACGCCGCTTTTGGCCCGCGTCTGGCAGATCCAGGTGGGACGCATCCGCCTCATGCTGCTGGACTCCAACATCGAGGGAAACTCCCTGGAGGACCGCGAGCTCACCTCGCGGCTCTACGGGGGAGACACCAAGCTCCGCATCCGCCAGGAGGTCCTCCTGGGCATCGGCGGTGCCCGCATCCTGCAGGGACTGAACATCTTCCCCGGGGTGCTCCACCTGAACGAGGGTCACAGCTCGTTCGCCATCCTGGAAGAGGTACGCCGCATCATGGAGTACGACGGCATCCCCTTCAAGCGTGCCCACCGGCGGGTCTCGCTGTACACCGTGTTCACCACCCACACCCCCGTGGCCGCCGGTCACGACCGGTTCGCCCCGGACCTGGTGGAGGATCACCTGGGACTGTTCCGCGAACGCATGGGTTTGAGCCACGAGGAATTCATGGCGCTCGGCCGCGTGAACCCTCTCGACAGCTCCGAGACCTTCTGCATGACCGTGCTCGCCCTGAAGAGCTGCCGCAGGGCGAACGGCGTGTCCGCCATCCACGGCACGGTGAGCCGGCTCATGTGGAACTGCCTCTGGCCGTCCAAGGGCGAGGCGGAGGTGCCCATCGGACACATCACCAACGGGGTGCACGTCCTGTCGTGGCTCGCGCCCCAGATGTACCAGCTCTTCCAGACGCGCCTCGGCCAGGACTGGGCCACGCGCATGGTCCACCCGGACATCTGGGAGAAGGTCACGGAGATCGACGACGGCGAGCTGTGGGAGACCCACCAGAGCCTGAAGATGCGCCTCATCCGCTTCGTGCGGCGGAGGCTCCGCATCCAGGCGGAGCGCCTGGGCATGCGGGACATGCTCAAGCAGATCGAGCACATCCTGGACCCGGACGTGCTCACCATCGGGTGCGCCCGGAGGTTCGCCACCTACAAGCGCGGCGACCTGATCCTGTCGCAGCTCGAGCGGCTCACCAGGATGCTGAACGACACGCGCAGGCCCATCCAGATCATCTTCGCCGGCAAGGCCCACCCCCGGGACAACGAGGGCAAGGAACTCCTCCAGCGCATCGCGAAGCTCTCCTACAGCAAGCAGTACCGGACGAGCATCGTGTTCGTGGAGAACTACGACTACAACGTGGCGCGCCACCTCGTGCAGGGCGTGGACGTGTGGCTGAACACCCCCCGCAGGCCCCTGGAGGCGTGCGGCACCAGCGGCCAGAAGGTGGTGCTCAACGGCGGCCTGAACCTCTCGGTGCTGGACGGCTGGTGGAACGAGGCCTATGACGGCCACAACGGCTTCGCCATCGGCCACGGCGGCATGCACAACGACCTGGCGGTGCAGAACGCCAGGGACGCGGAGTACCTCTACGAGACCCTGGAGAAGGAGGTGATCCCCCTCTACTACCAGCGGGACATCTCGGGCATCCCGTCTTTGTGGGTCAAGCGCATGAAGCACGCCATGCAGAGCCTGGGCTGGCGTTTCATCGCGGACCGCATGGTCAAGGACTACGCCGAACGCTTCTACCTGCCCGCCGCCATGGCCACCTCGGCCGAGACGGGGATGCTGGGGTGAGCGTCGTGGGTGCATGGCACATCCGTGACGGACACCACTGCATGGAGAAACGTGCCGAAGGGACAGGCATCCGCCTGTCCCCCTGGTCAGTCATCACCTGTTCTGCCGTGCTCTCATGATCGACTTCTTCACTCCCCTTCGGCCTGCTTGGCGGGCCTCCTGTTGAAGGCGTTCATGGCCTTTGTGACATCCCCCTTCAGACACAGTTCCACTGCCTCGCAGGCGGCGACGATCTGTTCCTGCACGGTGTCATGGTCCTCCCTGGCAAATCTCCCGAGCACGTAGTCGCTGGGGTCCCACTCCGCGGGCGGCCTGCCGATGCCGAAGCGGACCCGGATGAAGTCCCCCGTTCCCAATGACGCCTTGATGGAGTTCAGTCCCTTGTGCCCGCCGGTCCCTCCCCCCGTCTTGACGCGCACCTGGCCCAGCGGGATGTCCATGTCGTCGTGGACCACGATCAGGTCGTCCGCGCGTACGCCCAGAGGATTCAGGGGCACGCCGCTCAGGTTCATGAAGGTCTGGGGCTTGGCCAGCATGGCCTGGACGCCCGCCACCCTGCCGGTTCCGTACACCACGTCCGCCTTTGTCTTCTTCACCGCAACACCCCAGATCTGCGCAAGGCGGTCCACCACCATGAACCCCACGTTGTGGCGGGTCTGCTCGTAGCGCCTGCCCGGGTTGCCCAGACCATAGATCACCTTCATCGCACCGTCCTGATAAGCCGTGTATCCGTACCGGTATCATGTGAATTCTTGCGCACGCTCTGTCAAGGCCTTAAAATATGCATACCGCGCCAAACATGCTATGATTCCCCCATGGCGCTCACCGACGGGATCATCGCCTCCCTGCCACGGGCCACCGGGGTCTATCTCCTGCGCGACTCCTCGCGCAGGATCATCTACATCGGCAAGGCCAA
This sequence comes from Deltaproteobacteria bacterium, assembly GCA_029547045.1. Taxonomy (GTDB): domain Bacteria; phylum Desulfobacterota; class Desulfomonilia; order UBA1062; family UBA1062; genus MWEI01. The sequence goes on from JAKPQL010000087.1 coordinate 32,398, forward strand.
GGACCTGAGGGCGCGGCTCAGGTCGTATCTCTCCGGCGACGACCGCCCCTTCACCCCGCGCATCGTCCAGGAGACGCACCAGGCGGACTACATCCTCACCCACACCGAGGCCGAGGCCCTGCTCCTGGAGAACCAGCTCATCAAGACCCACCGGCCCCGGTACAACATCGACCTCAAGGACGACAAGAGCTACGTCCGCATCAGGGTGACCACCCGCCAGGAGTGGCCTTCCATCTCCATAACGCGCACCATGGTGGAAGACGGCTCCCGCTACTTCGGCCCCTACTCGTCCGCCCAGGCCACCCGCCGGACGCTCTCGGCCATCGGCCGCATCTTCCCCATCAGGCGCTGCAAGGACACCGAGTTCGCCAATCGGTCACGTCCCTGCATGTATCATTCCATCGGGCTCTGCCTGGCGCCCTGCGTGTTCCCCGGGGTGAAGCCCGAGTACGACCAGGCGGTGAAGGACCTCCTTGCCTTCCTGGACGGCAGGAACCGGGACCTGGAGAGGCTTCTGGAAGACCGCATGCGCTACGAATCCGACCTGCTCAACTTCGAGCAGGCCGCCCGCATCCGCGACCAGATCGCGGCCATACGCACCACGTTGCTGCCCCAGGTGGTGGTGGGGCACGCGGGGGGCGACTGCCACGTGTTCGCGTCCTTCCGCGGCCAGGACCGCATCCAGGTGGCGGTCATGGAGCTGTCCGGGGGCACCCTGCTGGACAGCCGCAACCTCACGGTGCGCCATGCCGGAGACGAAGACTGGGCAGGCGCCGTGATCCTCCAGTTCTACCTCGGCGGCACCCCTGTTCCGTCAACCATCTACACCGATACCCTGCCCCGTGACCGCGCGCTCCTGGAGCATGTCCTGGGGGGCATGAGGGGCTCCCGGGTGAGGATCGTAAGGCCCTCCCGGGGGACGCCGCTTCGCTGGCTGTCCATGGCCATGGACAACGCCCGCACCCATGCCCGCGCAGGCGACGGCTCGGCCCTGGAGGACATCGCGAAGGCCTTCCGCCTGACTTCCATCCCCTACCGCATGGAGTGTTACGACATCTCCACCCTCCAGGGCGAGGCCTCGGGCGCATCCCGGGCGGTCTTTACGGGCGGCGAGCCAGACAAGACGCTCTACCGGCACTACCGCATCCGCACCGTGGATGGTCAGGACGACTTCGCCATGCTCAGGGAGGTCTTCACCCGGAGGCTCCAGGGTGACGAGAGCCGGCCGGACCTCATCGTCATCGACGGCGGCAAGGGCCAGCTCAGCGTGTTCGTCCGCGTTCTGGAGGAGCTCGGCATCACCGGCATCCCCCTGGTGGCCATGGCCAAGGCCCGCCGCGAGGGCCACGACCGGTTCTTCCTGCCCGGGAGGAAGGACGCGGTGCGCCTGAACGAGCGGAGCGCGGCGCTCCGCACCCTCCAGCGCCTGCGGGACGAGGCCCACCGGTTCGCGGTGAAGTACCACCGGCACCTGCGCTCCCGGGGAAAGCGCACCCCCTTTCAGGACATACCGGGCATCGGCCCGAAGAAGGCCAAGGCCCTGCTCAGGCACACCGCTGGCCTGCAGGACCTGTCCCGCATCACCGAAGGGGACCTCAGGGGGTGCCCGCTCCTGTCCGCACGGGACAGGAAGGCCGTGGTGAGCTTCCTTTCACGGGGCGAAGTCATTGCTTCCCATTCCGGCGGCACTGATCTATAATCGCTCCGCATGAGTGAGACTGAGAAGGAAACGGCCTCGCCGTTCACGTTTTCGGGCAGGTACGGCCCCCTCCTGCGGCCCTTCATGAAGCGGCTCTTTTCCCCCATCAACGTGCCGGAGCTCTACAAGGAATCCATCGCCGCCCTGGCGGAGCAGGGGCACATCGTGTACGCCCACGCCGCCAAGAGCACCATGGACGCGCTGCTGCTGAACTTCCGTCTCAGGAAGGAGCGCCTTCCCGGGCCGAACCTGGTCTTCGGCAGCACCTTCCCCCTGTTCCAGCCCGTCACCAGGGCGATCTGGCGGCTCACGGGGAAGATCTTCGGTTCCACGCCCTTTGACGGGGGCCGCTACCGGGACTTCATGGACAACCCGAGCAACGCGTCGCTCCTCTACCTCGACCGGGAGCCCACCCGGGACAACCCTGACCCCATCCTGGAGCTGCTCAAGATCCAGCGCGAAACCCAGCGCCCCATCTTCATCGTGCCCCAGCGCATCGTGTACCAGCGGGCCCCGCTGAAGCTCAAGGACACCACGGACGACGAGCAGGTCAAGGTCACGGGGTTCCGCAAGTTTCTCACGCTCCTGCGCGGCCGCGAGCACGGCTTCGTGGAGCACGGCGAGCCCGTCAACCTCGCTGACGAGCTCAAGCGGGCCCTGTCCGGCCGCAAGTTCTTCGAGGAGCTCGCACCCGAGATCCGGGGCGAGCTGGGGCACCGCCTCGCGGTGCTCGGAAGCAACATCTCCGGCGCACCCATCCGCGAGCGGTCATTCCTCATCGAAAAAACGCTGCGCGACCCCATCCTCCAGTCCTTCGCACGGTCCTTTGCCCAGGCGAACGCCAAGTCGGTCCCGGAGGTGGAGGCCACCATGAAGCGCCACCTCGACCAGATCGCCGCGGACCTGACGCCCGCTGCCATCAACTTCCTGGACCGGAGCCTCACCTGGGTCTTCAACAACATCTTCGACGGCGTGGACATGGACGAGAAGGGTCTCCAGGCAGTGCGTGACAAGGCGCGCGAAGGCTCCCTGGTGTACGTGCCCTGCCACAAGAGCCACATCGACTACCTGATCCTGTCCTACTGCCTCTACCAGAACTGGATGAGCGTCCCGGTCATCGCGGCAGGGATAAACCTGGCCTTCTTCCCCATAGGCACCCTGCTCCGCAAGGGGGGCGCATTCTTCATGCGGCGCACCTTCAAGGACAACCCGCTGTATGCCCAGACCTTCGGGGCCTACGTGCGCACCCTGCTCGGGGAGCGCATCCCCCTTGAGTTCTTCATCGAGGGAACCCGGAGCCGCTCCGGCAAGCTCATGCTCCCCAAGAAGGGCCTGCTCTCCATGATCATCCAGGGATGGGAGTCCGGAGTGAGCAGGGACGTCATCTTCGTGCCGGTGTACGTGGGGTACGACACGGTGGTGGAGGAGAACTCCTACATCCGGGAGATGAAGGGCGCGCCCAAGGAGAAGGAGAACTTCTGGCAACTGCTCAAGGCAGGCTCCATCCTGAAGAACCGCTACGGCAAGGTGTACATCCGTTTCTCCAGCCCCCTGTCGCTGAACCGGTACATGCAGGAGTCGCAGATCGGCTATTCTGACATGGACTCGGGCCAGAAGGAATCCCTGTACGACAAGGTGGCGGACACGATCATCCAGTCCATCTACCAGCAGACCGTTGCCACGCCCTTTGCCGTCATGTCCTGCGTGCTCCTGAGCTCCGGGGGGGCCATGGAGGAGCAGGCCCTGAAGAAGGGCTTCCATGTCTTCCTGGAATACCTCAAGCGCCTCGGGTGCAATCTGGCGTCCAGCCTATCCAACGAGGACGAGGCCTTCCGGGACGTGCTGGCCATCCTGAAGGTCAAGGGGCTCGTCAGCATCGACGCGGGAACCTCGGAGAGCGACCCGAACCTCGTGATGGTGGAGGACGAGAACCGGATCCACCTGGAGTACTACAAGAACACCATCCTCAACTTCTTCGTGCCCGCCTCTCTCATCGCCAATGTCCTCCTCAAGAACCGGGAGGGGATTGCCGAGAAGCCCCTGAAGAAACAGGTCGCCGGTCTGGCATCGCTCCTGGAGAACGAGTTCATCCTGGAGCTCGAGATCTTCATGAAGGCGATCGCGTTCATGACCGACACAGGGATCGTAACGGTGCAGAAGGGGATGTACACGGCGCTCAGCGATGCCCAGGACGTGCTCGGCATGTTCGACGGGCTCGTAGAGAACTACCTGGAGTCCTACCTGTGCGTGGCGAGGAACCTCGACAAGGTGCGGGACCCGGGCGGCAAGGACATTCTGAAGGCCATCAACCGCCATGCCACCAGGATGTTCAAGAAGGGCGAAATAAAGCGTTTCGAGTCGCTCTGCCTGCCGGTGTACAAGGGGGCCCTGGACAGCTTCAGGACAAAGGGCCTCATCGATGAGAAGTACCGCATCATCGACGAGAAGGCCCTGAAGGAACTGGTGCATGAGATCGAAGGCTATCTTGCGACATAGCGCCCTCGTGGCGCTCCTGGCCATACTGCTCCTGAGCGGGTGCGCCCACCGATACCACCGGCCCGGCACGGGCTGGGTGGAGACGGGCACTGCCTCGTGGTACGGCGATGACTTCCACGGCAAGCCCACGGCCTCGGGAGAGCCGTATGACATGTACGGCATCAGCGCGGCTCACAAGACCATCCCGCTCGGGTGCCGGGTCCGGGTGACCAACCTGGACAACGGCAGCCAGGTCATCGTGCCCATCAACGACCGGGGCCCCTTCGTGGGGGACCGGATCATCGACATGTCCTACGGCGCCGCCCGCCAGCTCGGCATGGTGGAGCAGGGCCTCGCCAGGGTGCGCGTGGAGGTCCTGGAGATGCCGCGGTATTACTCCGGCGGCAGGTACACCCTCCAGTTCGGCTCCTTCGCGGAGAAGGAGAACGCCCGCAGGTTGGCAGGCACACTCGAGTCCCGGGGGTACACACCCAGCATCGAGGAGGCCAGCGTCTACGGCAGGACCGTGTACCGCGTGCGGTACGGGGCGTTCACCACCCTCGACCTGGCCAAGTCGCAGGAGCAGAAGTGCACCTCGCAGGGACTCACCTGCTTCGTGGTGGGACTCTGACGGACGCCGATCTCCAGAGCCCGACAAGAAAGGTGGCAGGGACGAGATCCCTGCCCCCTGCTTCATTCCGTGCTATCCGCGCAGCTTCTTCCTGAACCCGGCGAGGCCGATGAGACCGGTGCCCAGAAGCATGAGCGTCGCAGGCTCGGGGACCGGCGCTCCCGCGGCAGCCATGGCCTTTTCCGCTATGAGCATGTGGGCCTCGGTGGTGGGGTGGACGCTGTCGAAGAAGAGGTAGGTCCCCGTGTCCCCGTCCGGACGGGTGCTCCACATGCCCGTCACGTTGTCAAACCCGTAGGCAGCGGGGTCAGCCATGGCCAGGGTGAGCAGATTGTACGTGTCCAGGGTGTAGAAGTTCACCCCGGCATATGCCTGCTTCAGCCCCGCCAGGTCCTCTTCGAGGTCGGCGTTGAACTCCTGGCTCCACCATGTGGCATAGGCCTCTGTCGGGGTGCCGCTGAACCCCGGCGAGGCGCCGACGTTCGGGAGGTTCATGATGAGGAAGTTCTGGAACCCGGCATTGGCGAGCTTGGCGACCGCCAGGGCGACATTGTCCTCGGCCTGGGCATAGGTGCGTCCATTGAAGAGGTCATTCGCCCCGGCCCACACGGTCACCAGCGCATCGGATGCGATCATGCCGGAGTAATTGGCCAGAAAGACGTCCACCTGCCAGTTCAGACCGGTGATGGGTAAATTGCCCGCTGCCGGGTTGTCGTACCCCGTGGTGGCCCCGCCGAAGGCCATGTCGAACAGCGGCGCGTTCAGGTGGTCTGCATCGGCCAGGTACTCCACCCAGACCGGTCCGTTCGAATACACCCCGAAACCGTAGCCGTCGGCATTGCCGTTGTCCGTGAGGCTGTCCCCGAACGAGATGATGCTGCCGTACGGAAGGGCCCAGACCCCTGCGGGCACCACGAGGAGGATGAAGAGGATACCGGCGAGAAAGAACTGTGTTTTCCGATGATGCATTCCCTGATTCAGCATAAACGCCCCCTTCTTGAATATATTGCATCTATGGCAAGGCATAGATGTGCAGCACAAGGCAAAATAACGGGTAATGCAAATTACCCGCCACACGATCAAGTCATTGAAATCTGGTTCTGTTCCCCGATGCCGCATGATCATCTGTAAAGACATCCGACATCGGGACGTCCCCCCGGCTCGGGCGTCTCTGTGGACAACATGCTGGATATCCGTACATTTACTTCAATGCCCCTTACCCCAGTGAAGTGTATGATTTCCCGACACCCTGCACGGTCACCCCTGCCCCTGTGCATGAGACCCCTGGTGGATACCACCTCACCTTGAGCATGGAAAAGATACCTTTTCTTTGCTAAACTATCGTGCGGAACGGAACAGCCTGAGCACGAACCTGAACTGTTACCGGATACCGCCATACGAGGAGGAATGCACATGAGCGAGATACTGGATGTCGTAGCACGGGAAATTCTGGATTCACGGGGAAATCCGACCGTTGAGGTCGACGTCTTCCTGTCCACCGGCGACATGGGCCGGGCTGCCGTTCCCTCAGGGGCGTCCACGGGCGCCAACGAGGCCATCGAGCTGCGCGACGGCGACCCCAAACGGTACAAGGGCAAAGGCACCACCAAGGCCGTGGACAATGTGAACAAAAAGGTCGCCCCTGCCCTGGTGGGCATGGACGCCCTGGACCAGGCGGGCATCGACGGCCTGCTGCTCGAGCTGGACGAAACCGAGAACAAGTCCCGGCTCGGAGCGAACGCCACCACGGGCGTGTCCGTGGCCGTGGCCAAGGCGGCTGCCAATTTCCTCGGCCTGCCTTTGTACCGCTACCTGGGCGGCGCCTTTGCCCGCGAGATCCCGGTTCCCATGATGAACGTCATCAACGGCGGCAAGCACGCGGACAACAACGTGGACCTCCAGGAGTTCATGATCATGCCCATCGGCGCGCCGGACTTCCGCGAGGCGCTCCGCTACGCGGCCGAGACCTTCCACGCGCTCCGCGACATCCTCATCAAGAACGACTACTCCACGGCCGTGGGCGACGAGGGCGGCTTCGCGCCCAACCTGAAGTCCAATACCGAGCCCTTCGACCTCATCGTGCAGGCCATCGAGAAGGCCGGGTACAATCCGGGCAAAGACGTGGCCATCGCCATCGACCCGGCGGCCAGTTCCTTCTACAAGGACGGCGTGTACATCCTGGCCTCCGAGAAGGACCCGGAACGCACCGCCGAGGAGATGATCGAGTTCTACGAGGGCCTCGTGGCCAAGTACCCCATCGTGTCCATCGAGGACGGCCTGGCCGAGGACGACTGGGACGGCTGGAAGAAGCTCATGAAACGCCTGGGCGGCAAGATCCAGATCGTCGGCGACGACCTGTACGTGACAAACTCCAGATACCTCTCCCGGGGCATCAAGGAGAAGGCGTCCAACTCCATCCTCATCAAGGTGAACCAGATCGGCACGCTCACCGAGACCATCCAGACCGTCGAGATGGCCCGCAGGGCAGGATTCACCACGGTCTTCTCCCACCGCTCCGGCGAGACCGAGGATGCATGGCTTGCAGACGTGGCGGTGGCAACCAACGCAGGGCAGCTCAAGACCGGCTCCACCTCCCGCAGTGAGCGCATAGCCAAGTACAACCAGCTCCTGCGCATCGAGGAGGAACTCGGCGCCGCGGCCGTGTTCCGCGGCAGGGACGTGCTGTACAGCGTCAAGAAATAACCGGCAACCCGTGGGAGCGGCGTGGTGCCGCTCCTACCTCTTCTCCCCGAACACCCGTTCGTACGCCTCCTTAGTCTTCTCGATGACCGTTGCCGCCGACTCCGCATACCCGTCCGCCCCGAAACGGGCGGCCATGGCGGCATCAATGAACGCACCCCCTGCCATGACCGCTATCCTGTACCCCCTGCTCCGCACCGCCGTGATGATCTCTGCCATGAAGGGCGTGGTGGTGGACATCATGGCCGAGAGCGCCAGGATGCGGGCCTCATGGTTCTTGACCGCCTCAAGGAATTTCTCCTGCTCCACGTTCCTGCCCAGGTCCACGACCCGGTACCCGTATGCGCGGTACACAGCCGCTATGATGTTCTTTCCCAGGTCGTGCGGGTCGCCCTGGACCACGCCGATGACGAGGGGTATGCCTGAATCGTCGCGTTCAGCCTCATCGAGTTCGGTTATCCTCTCCAAGCCGTGATTCACCACATCCATGGCGAGCAGGAACTCAGGCAGACAGAGCCTGCTCGTCATGAGTTTGCACCTGGCATGTTCCAGGCCCTTGAGGAGGCACTCCCGCATGACCTCCGGGCGTACGCCTTCGCTGTACGCCTGCACGACGAGGACGGCCAGCCTGTCCCGGTCTCCTGCATGCACGGCCTCTTCGCATGCGCCTGTGAACTCCGCTGCCCTCTTCCGCATGGTGAAGACCTCATCTCCTTCCGTATGTCCTGGCCGCCCTGACCAGGGCCCAGGCATTCTCCAAGGGAATGTTCGGGGGGTATTCGCACCCAGGGGCCAGGATGAACCCTCCCCCGTCCGCCAGTTCGTCGATGAGTCTCCTGCACTGGTCCATGACCTCGTGCGGCGTGCCCCTGGCCAGCAGGGCCGTGTCCACGGATCCCATGAGCACCACCTGGTCTCCGTAGCGCCTCTTCAGCTCCCTGTTGTCCCGGCAGTCTTCGGGCAGACGCGCGTACGATATTATCTCGGGTTCCATGAAGCGGATCTGTGAATCGAAGTAGATGCCGTCCCCGCAGTTGTGCACCCCCACGAGACAGCCCCGGGCGTGAACGGCCCTCGCCAGCTCCCGGACGAACGGGCCCTCGATGTCCTCCCAGAGCTCCCTGCTCAGCCCGTTGTACGAGGCGAACAGCGTGTCCAGGGTGACTGCGAGGACCCCTGTTCCGCACAGGGCATCCACATACTCCGTCAGCACCCCGGTGATGGTCTCCATGGCAGCCTTGACCTCGTTCCTGTACAGGACGCAGTCCCTCAAGAGGTTCTCCGCACCGCGCATCATGCACAGCACCCCCAGGGGGCCGAAGCAGAAACCGGACACGACCCCCCTCCAGCCGATCCGTTCCACGAGGAGCCTGCAGATCTCCAGCACCGACTGCATCCGGCGGGCCTCCCGGATCTCTATCCTTCCGAGCTTCCGGTATTCCGTATGATCACGTATCAAGGGGGCTCCATACTCGGGATGCGGGGTGGACTCCTGCGGATAGACCAGCTTCTGCCCGAAGTCGGCGGCCTCCACGGACAGGTCGAGCATGGGGATGATCACCTCCCCGCCAATGAGGTCGAATGCGGCCATCAGGGCATCGGCTGCGGTCTGGGGGTTTGTGGCGAATTCCGCCAGGGTTGCCCCGGTGAGTCTCCGCGCACCCGATATGACCAGGGGCGAGCACGGCACAATGTCGGGTTCCCGGTGGCGCAGGGTGGTGATGAGTCGCTCGATGGCGGTCAGGGGCGTGAACCGGCCCCTTGCGTGCGAAACCGAAGCCGCAGCGTCCAGCATGCGGGGTGGAAAAAGTCCCGGAGGCGGGGTTCTGCCGTGCACGAGACAGGTGAGAATCTTCGCGACAGGATTACCGGATGTTGAGGATCGCCCCCCCATGCAGCCCCTCCAGCGGGAATCTCATTCCACCAGTATGAGTATCCAATCGCCCCCCCCGTGTCAATGGAATGATGAACAGAGTTCAACACCTTGGGTGCAAGGTACTCCTTGATTTTTCCCCTTGTTTGTTCTATCCATCTCATTTCATATGGATATATTTCCCCGCAGGGAATGCATCCCCTGCAGTTCCGGAATGAAAGAGGAGGCTTGAATGAAGGAAGTCGTCATCACCTCGGCGGTCAGGACACCCAACGGCAGCTTCAACGGGTCACTCGCACAGACCGGCGCCACAACCCTGGGCGCCATCGTCATCGAGGAGGCCGTGAGGCGCTCGGGCATCGAGAAGGGCCAGGTGGACGAGGTCATCATGGGCATGGTGCTGCCCTGCGGCTACGGCCAGAACCCTGCCAAGCAGGCCGCGGTGAAGGCCGGCATGCCCTGGGAGGTGGAGTGCATAACCATCAACAAGGTGTGCGGCTCAGCGCTCAAGGCCATCATGCTCGCCGCCCAGGCCATCCAGGTGGGAGACGCGGACGTGGTGGTGGCAGGCGGCATGGAGAACATGAGCATGGCCCCCTACTACATGGACAAGGCCCGCTTCGGGTTCCGCATGGGACCCGGCCGTATCGAGGACCACATGGTGCACGACGGCCTGTGGGACATCGTGAACGACTTTCACATGGGCATATCCAACGAACTGTGCTCGGAGAAGTACAACATCTCCCGTGAAGACCAGGACCGCTATGCGGAGCGCTCCTACCGCCTCGCCATGCAGGCGATCCGGGACGGGAAGTTCGCCGCGGAGATCGTACCGGTGACCATCCCCCAGCGCAAAGGCGACCCCAAGATCTTCAGCGTGGATGAGTGCCCGCGGGAGACCACCTACGAACAGCTCGCCGCCATGCCCCCCGCCTTCAAGAAGGGCGGCCTCACCACGGCGGGCAACTCCTCGGTCATCTCCGACGGGGCCTCAGCGGTGGTGGTCATGTCCCGCCAGCGTGCAGGCGAGCTGGGCTGCAAGGTCCTGGCCACCCTCGGCGCCCAGGCCAGCGCCGGGCTCGACATGAAGTACGTGCTCGTTGCCCCCATCCTGGCCATCCCCAAGGTGCTGAAGAAGGAAGGCATCACCATAGACCAGGTGGACTTCTTCGAGATCAACGAGGCCTTTGCCGGCTCCACCCTGGCCGTGATGAGGGAGCTGGGCCTGGACATGGACAAGGTGAACGTGAACGGGGGCAGCGTCGCGCTCGGCCATCCCATCGGCTCGAGCGGCACCAGGGTCTTCACCACGCTCCTCAACGAGATGCAGCGCTCTGACAAGGCAATCGGCGTGGCGAGCCTGTGTCTGGGGGGCGGCGAGGCGGTGGCCCTGGTCGTGAAGCGCTAGCCAACTGATAAGGAGCATACCATGGAGATACAGACCTTCGGCGTCATCGGGTCCGGTCAGATGGGCGGCGGCATCGCCCAGGTGGCGGCCATGAGCGGCCTGTCCGTCATCATGAACGACATCAACGAGCAGTTCGTCATGAACGGGCTCAAGACCATCACGAAGAACCTCACCCGCCAGGTGGAGAAGGGATCCCTGGGCCAGGACGACTCCAAGATCATCCTGGGCAGGATCAGGACCAGCACCAGCCTCAAGGACATGGCGGCGGCCGACATGGTGGTGGAGGCCGCCACCGAGAACCAGGACATCAAGTTCTCCATCTTCCGGGAGCTCGACGACGTCTGCCCCGGGCACGCCATCCTGTCGACGAACACCTCGTCCATCCCCATCGGCAGGATCGCCGCCCAGACCGAGCGGCCCGACAAGGTCATCGGCATGCACTTCATGAACCCGGTGCCCGTGATGAAGCTCTGCGAGGTCATCCGCGGCATCGCCACCTCGGAAGAAACCTTCAAGACCACCTGGGACCTGGCCCTGAAGTTCGGGAAGACCCCTGCGGAGGCCAACGACTTCCCGGGATTCATTTCGAACCGCATCCTCATGCCCATGATCAACGAGGCGGTGTACTGCCTGTACCACGGCGTGGGCACCAAGGAGTCCATCGACACGGTGATGAAGCTGGGCATGAACCACCCCATGGGCCCGCTGGCTCTGGCAGACCTCATCGGCCTGGACACGTGCCTGGCCATCATGGAGACCCTGTACGGCGGGTTCTGCGACTCCAAGTACCGGCCCTGCCCCCTGCTCCGCAAGTACGTTGAGGCCGGCTGGCTGGGCAGGAAGACCGGCAAGGGGTTCTACGACTACAAGTAACGTTGCCTTTCTTTTTAGCCATGAACTGTGGAGGCACGATGATGTCATCGATACGGGACAAGTATGCCATTGTGGGAGTGGGCTACACGCCCCAGGGTCGAGTGCCCGGAAGGACCTCCCTGAGCTTCCATCTGGAAGCCTCCGCCAATGCCATAAAAGATGCAGGGCTGAACAGGGACGACGTGGACGGGTTCATCTGTTACCGCCACTTTCCCGCCGCCTCCAACGAGAACGACCTGACGCCCCATCTCATCGCCCAGCACCTGGGGATCTCGCCCAGGTACATGGGCCAGGACGCCAACTGATCGAGGAGCCATCTCCAGCACGCAGTTGGCGCGCTCGAACTCGGCCTGTGCCGGTACGTCCTCATCTCCTACGGCCACAATGCGCTCTCCAGCGACAGCCTGCTGCGGATGCTCGATGATTTTTCTGGAGACGACGCCGTGTTCGGCCACTTCGGCGCCACGGGCGGCTATGCCCTGGCAGCCAGGAGGGCCATGCACGAATTCGGCACCGGGCCCGAAACCTGGAAGAGGATCGCTGTGGGGCAGCGCACGTGGGCCAACCTCAACCCCGCTGCCATGATGCATGACAGGCCCATGACCGAAGCGGACTACGACCGCGCCAGGTGGGTCGTGGAACCGCTGCGCCTCCCTGACAACTGCCTTATCACCGACGGCGGAAGGGCTGTCATCGTCACCTCCCTCGAGCGGGCACGGGATCTCAGGCAGCCACCGGCGGTCATCATGGGCATGGGGCAGCACAATCCCTGCACGGCCGTCTCCCAGTCCACCTGGATGGCAGGCCCGACCGGCGCCGCGAAGGCATCGGAGGCGGCATTATCCATGGCCGGCATAACGCTGGACGACGTTGACGCATGCCAGATCTATGACTGCTTCACCTATACCGTGGAGATCACCCTCCAGGACTATGGCTTCTTCAAGCCAGGCGAGGGTCGCGACTGGCTCCTGGGCGGAACCATCGAACCCGGCGGCAGGATGCCGGTGAACACCTCGGGCGGGATGCTCTCCGAGGCCTACTGCATGGGCATGACGCCCATTGCCGAGGGCGCCATGCAGATCATGGGACGGTGCGGGGAGCGCCAGCTCGGCCCTAAGACCCGAACCAGACCGCCCGAGATCATGCTGTGCAGCGACAACGGCGGCATCCTGCAGAGCCACTCGTGCATCCTGCTCAGGAGGCTGTAACCCATGCCCTACGACAAGCCCCTGCCGAAAATCAATGCCGACAACCGAACATTCTGGGAGGGCTGCCGGGACCGCGAGCTCAGGTTCCAGCAATGCTCGGACTGCGGCCACGTCCGGTGGCCTGCCTCAAACCTCTGTCCCCGGTGCCATTCCACGGCAGCCACCTGGATAGTCTCCCAGGGGACCGGCAGGGTGTATACCTTCGCCGTCTACCACACCGCATACCATCCGGGATTCGCGGCCGACCTCCCCTATACCGTGGCCGTGGTGGCACTGGACGAAGGGCCCCACCTGTTGACGAACATAATCGGCTGCCCCAGCGGCGAGGTGGAATGCGACATGGAGGTGGAGGTGGTCTGGGAGGAGGCGGGCGACGGGATTACCCTGCCGAAATTCAGGCCATTGCAGTGCTCACGGGCATGATCCTCCACTCATGACCAGCCGGGGCCTTGCCTTTGACCGCACAATGCCCTAGAGGAGAGGAGTGAAGGGCAGGAACCACGGCATGGCATACAAGGCGCTCATCCTCACAGTCATGGCTGCGGCAGGGGTTATGGTCTTCCTCCCCGCCGGCAGTGCAGGACCGCAGACAGCCCAGGACGTGCGCTCGCTCAGCCTCGAGGAGATCGCGAGGCAGAAATCCCACCACGGCGACGGGGTGTTCATCAACCCCTTTGCCGAGTTCCCCATACACCGGCGCAACTTCATGGAGATCCTCCGGTGGAAGCTCTTCACGAAGAACCGGTTCGAGGAGGACTATGCCCGGGAGAAGGTCGTGCCGGTGCACATCGACTGGAAGGCCCTGGCGCAGCACCACTCCGTGAGCCTCACCTGGATCACCCATGCCGCCGTGCACATCAAGGAGAACGGCTCAAGCCTCATCGTGGACCCGGTCCTGAGCGGACTGTTCTGGCCCGTCAGGGACTGCACCCCGCTGGCCTTCCCGCCCTCCGACATACCCCCCGTGGACGCCGTGCTCGTAACGCACGGTCACTATGACCACCTGGACATCGACTCCCTGAAGCTACTCAGAGGCAGGGCCCGTTACTTCGTGCCCCTTGGTTATGCCGGTCTGCTGCAGGAGCACGGTATGACCGGCGTGCAGGAGATGGACTGGATGGATACCGCCAAAGCCGGTGCCTTCGAGATCACCTTCCTCCCGGCAAACCACTGGTCCATGCGCAACCCCTTCACCGGGCCCAACACCGCCCTGTGGGGCGCCTACCTGGTGAAAACCTCTTCGGGAAAGACCATCTTCATCTCCGGCGACACCGCCTACTTCGACCGGTTCCGGGAGATCGGGGCCATGGGCCCCATCGACCTCGCAGTGATCAACCTCGGGGCCTATGAGCCCAGGTGGTTCATGAAGAGGTCGCACATGAACCCAGAGGAGACGGTGAGGGCCTTCAAGGAGCTCGGCGCCAGGAAGCTCCTGGTGGTCCACTGGGGCACCTTCAGGCTCGGGGACGAGCCGGTCTTCCAGCCGTTGCTGGACATCAGGCAGGAGATGGCCTCCGCAGGGCTCTCGGAAAAACTCGTGGAGCTCGGGCACGGGCAGACGTACCACTTCGACTAGGGTGTTGGTGCCTGTCCGCGTGATACCAGCTCACCACCCTGCCCTGCACGTGCTCCCCGCATCAGGAGCAGCTCGGGCCGATATTCAAAGTGCATGGCGTCATAGCTGTGCCAGCGGCCTCCCCAGATGAACCCGTTCTCCTCGAAGATGTCCACCAGAAACTTCGGCACGTTGTTCCGGTACCTGTACGATTCTGCCCTGCGGGAGCCGATGTAATAGGACTCGTCCCAGTTGATGTCCACGGCGATGCCGTAGGCGTGGGCCGAGGTCCTGCCCGGGAAGTCTCGGACCGTGCGCTCGTGGTAACCGGAGTATCCCCCGGTCTTCAGCACTATACCTCTCAGGGCCTTCTTCCGCTCCTGTGGCAGGCTTCGTATCCGGCAGACAACCCTTTCGAGGGCCTTGTCCACCCCGCATGCCGTGGTCACGCGGATGGTGTTCTCGCTCCCTCGGGAAGACCCGACCCACACGATGGCGCGCATGTTCCCTCTGCGCTCCTGAGGGGTTGCACCGTACAGGTATTCGAACACGGCCCGTGGACGAATCCGGCCGGGCTCGCCCGCAGGGGGATGGGCCGCCGTGGGCAGCGGGGTACCCGCCGGGTATTCCCAGTGCAGGGCGTCCTCCGGATCAAAGTCGTCGTCACGTACGGAAGGATCACGGACCATGGTTTCGCAGTCCTTGGCCAGGCCGTCGTCAAAGCGGATCCGCGTGCCTCTGGCTGTTATGAGGTGCCCGTCCTGGAAGGCGACGAAGTGCTCCGGGTATGCCATGATGTAGTACCAGGCCCTCTCGGCCGTTCGGTCCGCAGCAGCTGAAGAGGATGACAGCACTGTCACGAGCAGGAAAACGACCATGGACAAGGCATGCATGCCGGTGAAATACATCACCTGGAATCCTTTCCGGGCGGTTTTCGAACAAGGCCCTACCCGTTTGTTTCGGTAGGATACCCGCGGTGCATGAGAAACACGTGCGCGGGAACGGCTCAGTCAAAGGCTGCGAACCGGAGTACGGCATGAACAGGTGCGGAACTCTAGCTCTTCTTCCCGGCCTTGGAGAAGGCACTCTCCAGGTCGGAGATGATGTCTTCCGGGTTCTCCAGGCCCACGGCAAGGCGGAACAGGGTGTCCGTGATGCCCAGCTCGTAGCGCTGCTCCCGGGTGTAGTCGTAGTAGCTCACCGTTGCCGGGTGGGTGATGAGCGTCTCCGCGCCGCCGAAGCTGGGCCCGATGAAGATCATGGAGAGCGAGTCCATGAAGCGGTTGGCCGCGGCCAGGTCTCCCTTCATGACGAACGTGACCACGCACCCGCCGCCTTTCATCTGCTCCCTGGCGATGGCATGGTGCTGGTGGCTCTCAAGGAACGGGTAGTAGACCCGCTCCACCGACGGGTGGCCCTCCAGAAAACGCGCCACTTCCAGGGCAGCGGTGTTCTGGTGGTGCACCCGCATGGGGAAGGTCTTGAGGCCCCTGAGCAGGAGGTAGCAGCAGTGGGCGTCGATGAGGCCTCCCATGGACTTGTGCAGGCTGCGGATGGGCGCGATGAGCTCCTTGCTTCCGAGGACCGTGCCGGCCAGGATGTCGTTGTGCCCAGACATGTACTTGGTGCAGCTGTGGGTCACCAGGTCGATGCCGTACTCCAGGGGTCGCTGGTTGATGGGGGTGGCGATGGTGCTGTCGATGAGCGTGAGCACACCATGCCTGTCCGCGATCTTCTTGAGCAGCACCAGGTCGAACACGTTCAGGTACGGATTGGTGGGGGACTCGGAGAAGATGAACCGGGTGTTCTTCCTGATGGCCCGGTCCAGGGCTTCGTAGTCGCCGAAGGGTACGATGGTGCAGTCCACGCCGAAGCGCTGGAGGTAGGACTTGCAGAACTCCAGGGTCTTCTTGTAACTGTCGTCCGTGATCACGATGTGGTCCCCGGTCTTCACCAGGGACAGTATAGTGGTGGTGATGGCCATCATGCCCGAAGAGAAAACCAGGCAGTCCTCTGCTCCCTCGAGGTCCGCTATCCTGCGCTCGGCGATGAGTTCGGTGGGGTTGCCGTAGCGGCCGTACTCGAAGCGGGGCTTGTTGCCCTTGGTGTATTCCTCGATATCCCTGCTGTTCTTGAACACATAGGTGGAGGTCTGGAATATGGGGGTGGTCAGCGTGTCTGCGTACCGCTCCCGGGGCTCTCCCGCATGGATGGCGCGGGACGCCATGCCGAGCTTCTTGTCCTTCTTCGTACTCATCGTCTCTCCTTTCCCGGCCCAGCGGGAAGCGTCGGATGGCATCCATCGGCATGGAGGGCGGCTTGCCACGGACTGCAGCGGCGGAAGAAGTTCACCGTCCGTTCCCTCTCATGGTGATGGGCATGCCGGGATGACGCACTCATCTTCATGGATCCTGGCTTCACGGTGAGCGCACCACGGATGAAAACACCATCATCCTTCTCGTCACAGACGTCTTGTCCCACAATCACGAGGAGAATTCAAGAGTTCTTAGAACATTGAAGTTTGAGGAATCCCCAGCAGGGACCGAGGGAACTGCCTCAGCCCCGCTGGGAACCCTCGAGAACAAACCTTCGATATCAGTCAGTCGATACTTCGGAACTGTCTAGAAAATGTACTTCAGTTCGAGACTCATGGTCGGTCCGTCGCCATCTATCGGGTCTTCCAGGTCGCCGCTCGCGATGCCGTCAACGCTGGCATAACTCCCGTACCGATACATGTACACAAGGTCTGCCACGATATTCCGTGTCGCCCTGATCTGAGCCCCGCCCCCGAAGCGCAAATCCATTCCCTGGAACTTCGCCGTTTCCGAATCACCATAGGCATCGATAGAGCCGTTGGGTATCTTCAAGGTGGTGAAGCCGATGCCGATGCCGAGGAAGGGCCTGACTCGATAGGTGTTGTCGAGGATGAGCAGGAACCAGTCGATGTTGAAGGAGGAGAAGGTGCATTCATCCCATTCAGCCCCCCCCCACTGCGCATCGTGCTTGCTGTTTTCGTAGTTCAACTCGATCATGCCCTGCTTGGCCTGAACCCCCAGTTTGATCTTGTATCCGTTCCCCTTGTCCAGTTCGGGCTGTATCTCTCCGGAACCGCCTCCAACCTGGGCGGACACGCCGTCGAAATCCCCCCCGATGTCCACCTTCGTTATCCCGTACCCGATGTAGAATCCGTCTTTCGTCGGAGCCGTGAAAACGGATGGAGAAGGCTCTTCTGCTGCGGGCCGCTCTTCGGCCTGCACAGGGGGCTGCACGTCCGGCTTCACTTCGGGAGGCACTCCTCGGTACCCACGTTCATCGGAAGCTCCGCCCATCGTGTCCTGGGTCGCCCCTTCGCCGCGGCCTGCTTCGTCCTGCGTCTGGGCATACCCTACGGCAGGACATATGAGTGCAAGCATGACAGCCAGGCACAGGATGAGGGAACGCATGGTATACCATTGCACCATTGCAAGCTCAGCATCATGAGAACGGAATTGCATAACACCTCCAATTTTTTATTCAATTCATTACCATATATTGCAGTAATATGTATATATCATATCACTGCTGTCCAAAACAACTCCAAGTCCTGATATGGGACAAGGAAAATCAATCCATTAGAGATCCGCTAAGCTGTTTTTCATGACCTGGTTGACCTGCTACCGATATTGCACACCTGCTGTCCAAGACCGGGAAGCGGC
>JAKPQL010000102.1 GCA_029547045.1 Deltaproteobacteria bacterium
CAGGGCAAGAAGGAAAAACCGCCCAAGGAGGCTTCGATGGCGAAGATCAATCTGGATTCCATCCTGGAAGGACGGCGAAGCCAGCCGCACATGCTCGTCGAGGTGCTGCTGGACCTGCAGGACCAGGAGGGCTACCTGCCCGAGGAGGCCCTGAAGACGGTGTCGAAGGAACTGGGTGTGCCCCTGATCGACGTCTACCGGGTGGCCCATTTCTACAAGGCCTTTTCTCTCAAGCCCCGGGGAAAGAACCTGATCACCATCTGCACCGGCACGGCCTGCCACGTGCGGGGCTCCGATCTGCTGGTCAACCAGGTGAGGGGGCAGCTCGGTATCGAGCCCGGAGAGACGACAGCGGACGGGCAGATCACCGTGGAGTGCGTCAACTGCGTGGGGGCCTGCGCCCTCGGGCCCATCGTCATCCACAATGACGCGTACTGCAAGAACATGACGCCCGGGAAGCTGCGCAAGAAACTCGACAAGGCTGCCGGCAGGAAAAAGGAGGCGAAAGATGCCTAGGGTCAGTCACGCCAAGGATCTCGAGATTATCCGCTCCCAGGCGGACGGGAGGAAAAGCCGCAGCCGGCTGGAGCTGGTCATCCCCAACGGGACCTGCTGCCAGGCCTCGGGCTCGGCGGCCCTGATCGATGCCGTCCGGGCGGAACTGGCCCGGCAGGGTCTCCAGCAGGACGTCTCCGTCCGGGTCACGGGCTGCCTCGGCTTCTGCGAGCAGGAACCCATGATCCTCATCGAGCCGGGGAACATCCTGTACTGCCAGGTGTCGGCAAAGGATGCCGCCGAGATCGTGTCCCGGACCGTGCAAAAGGGCGAGGTCATCGACAACCTTCTCTTCCTGGACCCCGTATCGGGCAAGCGGATCGAAAAAGAGGCCGATATCCCGTTCTACAAGGCCCAGAGCCGCCAGCTGATCCACATGAACCGGTTCGTCGACCCCTTCTCCATCGAGGACTACATCGCGACGGGCGGATACCAGGCGATCGCCAAGGCCCTCAAGGAATTC
>JAKPQL010000107.1 GCA_029547045.1 Deltaproteobacteria bacterium
CCACCCCCTCGGCCCGCGCCATCTTCTCGTGCATGACCCGCATGAGGTCGGTCCGGGTGATGACGCCCATGGCCCTGCCACTTTCCACCACGGGAAGGAGCCGCTGGCCGCCTTCGATGATGAGTGTGCGGATCTCGCCCACCGGCGCTTCGGGCCTGATGAACTGGATGTCGCGGATCATGTAGTCCTTCACCCTGGCATCGCCCAGACCATGCCCCTGGGCCCTGCTCACCACCTGCCGCGTGACCATGCCCACGGCCCTGCCGTCTCTGGACTGGACGACCGCCGCGTTGATGCTGTAGCGGTTCAGGGTCTCGGCCGCCTCGTCGATGGTGGCATCCATCTTCAGGGTTATGACCGGGAAGGTCATGATGTCCCGGGCAGTGACACGGGGCCGGGTCTCCTTCTTGATGATATTGACGAGCATCGATTCGATGCTGTCCAGCGAACGGTCCCTGATGGATGCCGCCGCCGCGGTGGAGTGCCCGCCGCCACCGAACCTGGCCGCCACCTCCGCCGCATTGACCTGGGGCACCGTGCTGCGCGCCACGAGGTAGATCCGCTCCGCCATGAGTCCGACAGCGAACGTGGCGTCCACCTCGAACATACCCCTGAGCTTGTGCACGAGCATGGCAAAGTCTTCCACATAGGCAGTGGACTCGGACCTGGTGATCAGCACGTCGATGCCGCCCACGTGGAAGATGTAGGCATTCTTGATGAGTTGATCCAGAATATCCACCTGCTCGGGACTGAGTTCCCGGGCCAGGGTATGGGACACGGCCTTCATGTCTGCGCCCCAGCTCAGCAGGTCCGCCAGGGCCATGCAGTCCTCGGGGCGGGTGGAGGGGAACAGGAGCGAGCCCGTGTCCTCGAAGATGCCCATGGCCAGGATGGTGGCCTCCTCGGGTGTGGGCGTAATACCTTCCCTCTTGAGGATCTCGATCATCAGGGCACTGTTGGACCCGTACTCCCTGCTGAACTCGATGGCCTCTGTAATGTCGTCGGTGGAAGGGGGGTGGTGGTCGTAGACGATCACCTCGACGCCGACTTTGCCGACGAGTCCGGCAAAGTCGCCGATGCGCGAAAGCTGCCGGGTATCCACGATGATGAGCCGCTTCACCCGGTTCACCTCGATTGCCTTGAGCTTCCGGATGGCCCCGGTCACCTCAGGGGATGCCTGGGCCAGGTAGTCCCTCAGGTTTTTTTCCTGAGCCCCGGGAAAGACCATGACGGCGTCCTCGTAGAGTTTTCTGGCAGCAAGCATGGAGGCGAATGCGTCGAAATCAGCCTGGATATGGGAGGTGATGACCTCCATCGTCTACCCCCTCGGATGGTACCGCTCGTGGATCTCCTTGAGCCTGCCGGCGGAGACATGCGTGTAGATCTGGGTGGTGGAGATATCCGCATGACCGAGCATCATCTGCACCGACCGCAGGTCTGCGCCTCCCATGAGCAGGTGGGTGGCGAAGGAGTGCCTGAGCATGTGGGGTGATATCCTCTTGTGTATTCCCGCTGCTGCGGCATACCGCCTGATAGCATGCCAGAAGTTCTGCCTCGTCATGGCGCCCCCCCTCCGGGAGCAGAACAGGACGTCGGTGGGTTTCTTCACCAGGTACGGTCGAGCATCCTCCAGATACTCCTTCAGCCGGTGCCGTGCGCTCTCGCCCATGGGGACCACGCGTTCCTTGTCGCCCTTTCCCCTGCAGACCAGGTACCCCACGTGCAGGTTGAGGTGGTGGAGCTTCAGTCCCGTGAGTTCGCTCACCCTCAGTCCGGTGGCATAGAGGACTTCCAGCATTGCCCTGTCCCTGACGCCAACGGGCGTCCCGGGATCGGGGCTCGCTATGAGCCGCTCCACCTCTTCCCTGCTCAGGATCTCGGGGAGATAGCTGCCGCGCTTCGGGGAAGCCAGGTCACGGGTGGGATCCGATGCGATGGCCTCCTCCTCGATGAGGAACCGGTAGAACTGCCTGATGGTGGAGAGTCTGCGGCTGATGCTCGTGGTCTTGAGCTTCCGGCTTCTGCAGTGGGAGGCGTAGTCCTCGAGGACCGCTCCGTCGACGCCGAGTTCCGTGACACCCCTGCCGTCGAGAAAGGTCGCGTAATCCTCGAGGTCGCCCGCATAGGCGGCCAGGGTGTTCTCAGGGGATGACCGCTCGGCGACGAGGTACTCCAG
>JAKPQL010000113.1 GCA_029547045.1 Deltaproteobacteria bacterium
AAACGGAGAATCAGGGTAAATGTGCGGGCGGGCGTAAGTCGGCGTGGGCACGCCGGAAACGACGAGACCCCGAGGGGATCACCCCACGGGGTCTTGCGTTAAACAAGAACCGCTGAAATCAGCGGATTGAATTTTGGCTCCTCGGGTAGGACTCGAACCTACAGCCTAGTGGTTAACAGCCACCCGCTCTGCCGTTGAGCTACCGAGGAATGGTCAACGGTGTTCTTTGATAGCCGTGATTTATTCCCTTGTCAAGCGGGAATGAGGCTTCAGCTTCCTTGCCCGGCGAGATGTTCCGGCGGTGTCCACCGTGCCCGGGGAACGTTCTTCCGGAAGCGCGGTTTTCCGGTCATCAGAGGTACGTCAGCAACCCCTCGAACCCCGCGACGCGGCCCTCGTACACCTCGTGCATGCGTACCGTGAGGGCCTTCGTGACCGGTCCCGGGCAGGTGTATTCGATGTCCTCGATGCGGCCGACGGGCTGGACGTGGCGGAGCGTGCCCGAGAAGAAGGCCTCGTCGTACTCGCACAGGTCCTGGGGCAGGATGCGGGTTTCGTTCACCGCGATTCCCATGCCCTTCAGCACGTCGATGACCACCCTCCGGGTGATGCCGGGCAGGACGTTCTCCTTGGTGGGGGTCTCCACGCACCGGCCCTTGGCCAGGAAGATGTTCGAGGTGGGTCCTTCGGCCACCAGGCCGTTGGTGTCCAGCATGAGGGCCTCGTCGTACCCCTTCCTCCGCACCTCGGTGCGGGCGAGGTACCCGTTCACGTAGTTGCCGATGACCTTGGCATGGACCGGAGCGGTCTGGGGGTGCAGCTTGCGGTACTGGGATATGCCCACCTTCACCGGGGCGCTGTACTTGTCCGGGTTGACGCCCAGCATGCCGTAGTCGAGGCAGAACACGGCCACGGACACGTCCCGGGGCGTCACCGGGCCCACGTCTATGTCTGAGTAATAGGCGTAGAACTTGGCAATGCCGTTTTTCACCGAGTTCGCCCGCGCGGTCTCGACGATGGCCGCCTTGATCTCCTCGCGGGTGAAGGGGATGGCCATGAAGGTCCGCTCGGCGCTGGAGAAGAACCGGTCCACGTGCTCGTCCAGGCACACCAGAGCGGTGCCGTTGGCCGCGGGGACGATCCCCATGACCTCGAACACCGCGGACGCCCTGTTGAAGCTCTGGGACAGGGGAGAGACCCGGGCCTCCATCCAGTCCACAATCCCCCCGTTGAGCCATGCCTTCATCGCCAATTCCATGGAGGTATCCCTATATGGGCTTTGCAGGGGTGTCAAGAGACCATGCGCACCCAGGGTCTGCCACAGCGGCTTCTTGACAAAGCGGGCAGTATGAAATAGTAGCATGTTCTGCACATATGGACAGGGCAAAGACCATAGAAGACATCCGGCTCATCCCCGAAACCATCGGGGAGGCGGGCATCGAGAAGGACCTCACCGTGAGTCCCGATGCCATGGCCTCCATCCTCGCCGACAAGGACCTGTCGGTGGAGGAGTCCTTCCATATCCATTACGAGGTGAAAAGGCGCAAGGAGAACCTCCACGCCGGCGTGGACGTCCGCGGCCGCGTGCGCACGAACTGCTCGAGGTGCCTCGGCCCCATGACACACGAGGTGGACCTGCACCTGGAGAGCGAGTACGTCCCGGCCCCCCCCGAGATGCAAGGCGAGCTCGAGGCCCAGCGGACGTCCCCCGACACGGGATACTACCGGAGGGAACTCCTCCTCGGCCAGTACATCGTGTCCGAGCTCGTCCTGTCGCTGCCCATCATATACACCTGCGGCGAGGGGTGCAGGGGGCTCTGCCCGCAGTGCGGCGCCAACCTCAACGAGGGCCCCTGCACGTGCGCCGCTGCGCCGGACCCCAGGTTCCAGGTGCTAGCCCAACTCAAGAACAAACACTAGTAGAGGAGTCAGCAATGCCGTTACCAAAGAGAAGACACTCGAGCGCCAGGAGAGACAAGCGCAGGGCGAACGACACGGTGGCGCTGCCGGCGGAGTCCTTCTGCCCCAACTGCAAGGAGCCCAAGGCGCCGCACAGGGTCTGCCCGAACTGCGGATACTACAAGGGCAGAGAGGTCATCAAACCGGCCGAAACCGAGTAATGGCCTATTGCCTCATCTTCCCGGGCCAAGGGAGCCAGTTTCCCGGCATGTCGCGGGGGCTTGCCCTGGATCAGGGTATCCCGGGGGACTTGTGCGCCCTCATGGCGGAGGGCCCGGCCGACGAGCTCGACCGGACCGTCAATGCCCAGCCCGCGGTGCTGGGCGTGAGCGTGGCCCTGTGGGAGCGCTCGGGATTCCATGCCCCCGCGGCTGTGCTGGGCCACAGCCTGGGAGAGTACACCGCCCTGGTGGCCTCCGGCTGCCTGTCACCGGGCGAGGCCGTTGGGCTGGTGAAGAAGCGCGCCGAGTTCATGGACGCCTCCCGGCCCCGGGGCAAAGGCGGCATGGCCGCGGTCATCGGACTGGGGCTGCGGGAGGTCGAGGAGACCATCGCGCAGGTGCCCGACCTCTGGATCGCCAACCTCAACGGTCCGTCCCAGGTGGTGGTCTCGGGGAACCGGGAATCCATCGACGAGGCGACCCCGCTCCTCAGGGATCGGGGGGCCAGGCGGGTCGTGCCCCTGAAGGTCTCGGTGGCGTCCCACTGCCCCTACATGGCTCAGGCCCGCGAGGACCTCGGCGCATACCTCGCAACCGTGGAGCTGAAAGAGCCGTGCTGTCCCATCGTTCCCAACGCGAGCGCCCGGCCCGAGACGGATCCCGGGCGGATCAGGGGGCTCCTCGCCGATCAGCTCGTGCAGCCGGTGCGGTTCGAGGAGTCGGTGCGGGCCGCCCTGGCCATGGGCATCGACGAGTTCGTGGAGATAGGCCCCCGATCGGTGCTCGCGCCCCTGGTCAAGCGCATAGTGCCCGAGGCACGGATGGAGGTGATCACCAATGACGGGCATTGATCTCTCCGGGCAGGTGGCCCTGGTCACCGGCGCCAGCAGGGGCATCGGCGCCGCCACCGCAAGGGCGCTGGCGGCCGCGGGCGCGCACGTCGTGGTGAACTACAAGGCAAGTGCGGACAGGGCGAAGGCAGTGGTGGACGCCATCCGCTCCGCGGGCGGGTCAGCCGAGGCCGCCTGCTTCGACGTGTCCCAGGAGAACGAGGTGGCAAAAGCCTTCGAGACAGTCATGGCCTGCCACGGCAGGCTCGACATCCTGGTGAACAACGCCGGCGTCTCGAAGGACGCCCTGTTCCTCAGGGTCAGGCCCGAAATGGTCAATGAAATGGTAGATGTAAATCTTAAAGGTCCATTTTTCTGCACTTTTCACGCTGCGCGATATATGATAAAGCAGAGACGTGGGAAGATCGTGACGGTCTCCTCCATCGTGGGGCTCGGCGGCAACCCGGGCCAGACGGTGTATGCAACGACGAAGGCGGGGCTCATCGGCATGACAAAGAGCTTTGCCAAGGAACTGGGGCCTCGGGGGGTACGGGTGAACGCTGTCGCACCCGGTCTCGTCGACACAGAGATGACCCGGGGCATCGACAGGGAGACCATAGCGAACGGGATACCGCTGCGCAAGATCGGCAGCCCGGACGAGGTAGCCGGGGTGATCTTGTTTTTGTGTTCCGACCTGAGCGCGTATGTCACCGGCCAGGTCGTGGTTGTCGATGGCGGGCTGTACACATAGTGCACATGAGGATGTAGAGAACCTAAAAGGAGGACTATACGGATGGCAGATGTTCAGCAGCGGATCATTCAACTGATTGCCGAGCAGTTGGAGAAGAATGCTTCCGAGATCAAGCCGGAGATGTCCTTTGCCGACGATCTTGGCGCCGATTCCCTCGATCTGGTGGAGCTCATCATGACCGTGGAGGAGGAGTTCAACATCGAGATCCCGGACGAGGACGCCGAGAAGATCAAGTTCGTCAAGGACGCCATTGAGTACGTCAAGGCTAGGATCTAGCCTGTTTCATGAAGAGAACGGTAGCCGTAACCGGCATAGGAGTAGTATCGCCTCTCGGTAGCGACCCTCAGACGCTCTGGGAAAATCTCATCAACGGCATTTCTGGAATCGGAACCATCGAAGAACTGTCCGGCCTCCCGGTAACCTTCGGGGGCCGGGCCGCATCGTTCGACCCCGCCCTGCGATTCAGCCCCAAGGAGGTCCGCCGCATGGACCGCTACACCCAGATGGCGCTTTCCTGCGGGCTCGATGCATACGCCAGTGCGGGGCTGGGCAGTGACGCCTACCCGGACCGGCGCATCGGCGTCCTCATGGGCACCGGAGCGGGCGGCATGGCCACCATCGAGGAGCAGATCCCGCTGTTCCACGAGAAGGGGCCGAGGCGGGTCTCCCCGCTCACCGTGCCCATGTTCATCCCCAACATCGCCTCCGCAGAGCTCGCCATGAAGATCGGCGCCAGGGGACCGGGCATGGGCCTGTCCTCTGCGTGCGCCACCGGCGCCCACGCACTGGCGGTCGCCATGCGGCTCGTCCAGGCGGGCGACACCGACTGCATGATCGCGGGCGGGGTGGAGGCGTGCCTCACGCCCTTCTCCGTGTCCGCCTTCGCCTCCATGCGGGCACTGTCCACCCGCAACGACGACCCGGCGCGCGCCTGCAGGCCCTTTGACAGAGACCGCGACGGGTTCGTCATGTCCGAGGGAGGAGCGGCCCTGGTGCTGGAAAACCTCGAGACCGCCCGGGCACGGGGCGCACAGGTCATGGCGGTCCTGAAAGGGGCGGGCATGAGCCAGGACGCCTACCACCTGGTGGCCCCGGACCCGGAGGGGAAGGCCGTGGTGTATGCCATGGAGCGGGCCCTTCAAGACGCGGGTGTCCCTGCTGAGGCCATCGGGTACATCAATGCCCATGGCACCTCGACCCCGCTCAACGACAAGACCGAGACGCTCGCCATCAGGAAGGTCTTCGGCAAACGCGCCTACGATGTCCCGGTGAGCTCCACCAAGTCCATGACCGGCCACCTCATCGGCGGCACGGCAAGCCTCGAGACAGCGATCTGCATCCTGGCGCTCACGCACGGCGTGCTCCCGCCCACCATCAACCTTGACAATCCCGACCCACAATGCGATCTGAACTATATTCCGGGCAGGGCCATCAAGGCCGACGTCGCATACTGCATGAACAACGCGTTCGCGTTCGGAGGGCAGAATGCGGTCCTTATCATCGGGAAGGAGTGAGGCGTGAGGGTTGCAGTGACATGCGACCATGGCGGGTACGCGCTGAAGCGGGTGGTCGGTGAGGCGCTCAGGGCATCGGGGGCCGAGGTGACAGATCTCG
The DNA here is from genome assembly GCA_029547045.1 of Deltaproteobacteria bacterium. Classification (GTDB taxonomy): domain Bacteria; phylum Desulfobacterota; class Desulfomonilia; order UBA1062; family UBA1062; genus MWEI01. The sequence goes on from JAKPQL010000113.1 coordinate 5,316, forward strand.
GCACGGACACGGATGCCTCGGTCGACTATCCGGACTATGCGTTCAGGGCGCTCGACCTGCTGCGCAAGGGGGAGTGCGACCGCATCGTGCTCATCTGCGGCACGGGCATCGGCATGTCCATCTGCGCGAACCGCATCCCGGGCGTGCGGGCCGCGCTCTGCCACGACGCCTTCACTGCGCGCATGAGCAGGCTTCACAACGACGCGAACTGCCTCGTCCTGGGCGGGAGGGTCACGGGCCCGGGCGTGGCTTCCGACATCGTGGACGTCTGGATGAAGACCCCCTTCGAAGCCGGCCGCCACGCCGCGCGGCTTGCCCGGATCGAGGAGCTGACCGCACGGATGAATGAATCAGGAAAGGGAAGAGGAGACCGATCATGAACCTGAACAACGTGAAGAAGACCGACCCCGAGGTGTATGAGGCCATCATGGGCGAGCTCGCCCGGCAGCGCTACAAACTGGAGCTCATCGCCTCGGAGAACATCGTGAGCGAGGCCGTGCTCGAGGCCCAGGGCTGCGTCATGACCAACAAGTACGCCGAGGGCTACCCGGCCAAGCGGTACTACGGCGGGTGCGAGTACGTGGACGTGGCCGAGGAACTCGCCATCGAGCGCGCCAAGAAGCTCTTCGGCGCGGAACACGCCAACGTCCAGCCCCACTCCGGGTCCCAGGCCAACATGGCCGTGTACTTCTCCATCCTGGAACCGGGCGACACCTACCTGGGCATGAGCCTGCCCCACGGCGGCCACCTCTCCATGGGCTCGCCCGTGAACTTCTCGGGCAGGATCTACACCGTGGTGCCCTACGGCGTGCGCGAGGACACCCACCGCATCGACTACGACCAGCTCCGCGACCTGGCGAAGAAGCACCGGCCCAAGCTCGTCATCGCGGGCGCAAGCGCGTACCCCCGCATCATCGACTACAAGACCTTCAAGGAGGTGGCCGACGAGGTGGGGGCCTTCTTCATGGTGGACATGGCCCACATCGCGGGGCTCATCGCGGCCGGCCTGCACCCGAGCCCGGTGCCGTACGCCGACTTCGTCACCACCACCACGCACAAGACGCTCCGCGGCCCGCGGGGGGGCATGGTCCTCTGCACGGAGAAGCACGCCAAGACGCTCAACTCCAAGGTCTTTCCGGGCATGCAGGGAGGCCCCCTCATGCACGTCATCGCGGCCAAGGCCGTGGCGCTCAAGGAGGCGCTCTCCCCGGAATTCAAGGAGTACCAGGCGCAGATCGTGAAGAACGCCAAGGCCATGGCCGACGAGTTCCTGGCCATGGGATTCACCCTGGTGTCCGGCGGCACGGACAACCACCTCATGCTCGTGGACCTCACGAACAAGGATGTCACGGGCAAGGAGGCCCAGGAGATGCTCGATGCGGCCAACATCACGGTGAACCGCAACGCCATCCCCTTCGACACCAAGAGCCCCTTCGTGACCTCGGGCATCCGCATCGGCACGCCTGCGCTCACCACCAGGGGCATGAAGGAGGAGGAGATGCGTCAGGTGGCCCGCATGATCGGTGCCGTCATCGACGCCAAGGGGGCCGGTTCGGCCGTGGAGAAGGTGAAGAAAGAGGTCGCCGAGCTCACGAAGCGTTTCCCGGTGTACGGGGGGTAGAGGGCCATGCGGTGTCCCCGGTGTTCTGGACTCGAAGACAAGGTGCTGCAGTCCAGGATCAGCCAGGACGGGACGTCCATCCGCCGCAGGCGCGAGTGCGAGACCTGCCACTACCGCTACACCACCTACGAGCACATCGAGGAATTCATCCCGGTGGTGGTGAAGAAGGACGGCAAGCGCGAGCCCTTTGACCCCGGCAAGGTGGTCTCCGGCATCCGGAAGGCCTGCGAGAAGCGGCCCGTGAGCATGGAGGCCATCGAGACCCTCAAGGACGCCCTCATCCAGGACATCCAGTCCAAGTGGGACCGGGAGGTGCCATCATCCTACATCGGCGAGCGCATCATGGATGCCCTGAACAAGCTCGACCCCGTGGCCTATGTCCGCTTCGCCTCCGTGTACCGCGAGTTCGCCGACGTGAACGAGTTCATGGACGAGATCAAGGGGCTGCGCAGGGTCAGGAACAAGTGATGCACGATCAGGACATCGCCTTCATGAGCGAGGCCGTTGCCCTGGCCCGCCTGGCCATCGGCAGGACAGCCCCCAACCCGAGCGTGGGTGCGGTGGTCGTGCGGGAGGGCCGGATCGTGGGCAGGGGATACCACCCCGGGGCCGGCCTCCCCCACGCCGAGGTCTTCGCCCTGGATGAGGCCGGAGACGCCGCCAGGGGGGCCACCCTCTACGTCACCCTGGAGCCCTGCAACCACCAGGGCAGGACCCCGCCGTGCACCGAGGCCGTCATCAGGGCTGGCATCGCCCGCGTGGTGGCGGGCGTCCTCGACCCGAACCCCCTGGTTGCCGGCAGGGGGATCGAACGGCTGAAGGCCGCGGGCGTCCAAGTGGACGTGGGTGTCCTGGCGGACGAGTGCCGCGACCTCATCGCCTGGTATGCCCACTGGATGGAGAAGAAGAGGCCCTTCGTCATCATGAAGGCGGCCATCACCCTGGACGGGAGGATCGCCGCCGCCACGGGCGACTCGACGTGGATCAGCTCCGAGGATTCCCGGGCGTACGTGCACGAGCTGCGGAACCGGGTGGACGGCGTCATGGTGGGCATCGGCACGGTGACCCACGACGACCCCCTGCTCACCTGCCGCATGGAGGGCGGGAGAGACCCGGTGCGGATCATCCTGGATCCCGGGCTCGACACGCCTCCGGATGCCAGGTGCCTGGGTGAGGGAACCATCGTGTTCACGAACGGATCGGGAGATGCCAGGCCCGATCTTTCCGCCCGGGGCGTGAAGGTCGTCGCGGTGGGTGAGAGCTCTCCCGGGACCCTCTCGTGGCCGCTCATGCTCGAACACCTGGGAACGGCAGGGCTCCACAGCGTCATGGTGGAGGGCGGCAGCGGCGTGTACACGAGCCTGCTGGAGAGCGGCCTCGTGGACAGGCTGCTGCTCTTCATCGCGCCCATGATCCTGGGCGGCGGCATACCGCTGGTGGACCGGGGGGCACCCGCGCGGGTCGCGGATGCCCTGCGCGTCGTGATCGACAGGATCAGCCTCGTGGGCGGGGACATCTGCGCGGAAGGGAGGCTCGCACGCTGACATGTTCACCGGGATCATCGAATCAGTGGGAAGGCTCGTGTCCAAGAGAGGCTCTGGCAGCGGCTTCGAGCTCGAGATCGACACGGGCCTCGACCTCTCGGCGGACGCCGTGGGTGACAGCGTGGCCGTGGACGGCGTGTGCCTGACTATCACGGCCAAGAAGGGGGGCGTCTTTGCGGCAAACGCATCGGCGGAGACCGTCTCCCGGTCCACCCTGAAGGACCTGCGGCCGGGCGCGAAGGTGAACATCGAGCGGGCCCTCACGCTCTCCGCAAGGCTCGGCGGCCACATCGTGCTGGGCCACGTGGACACCGCGGGCACCATCCTGGCCAAGGAGCCTGCGGGAGAGTCGCTCCGGTTCCGGGTGTCCTTCGACACCTCCTTTTCCCGGTACGTGGTGGAGAAGGGGTCCATCGCCATGGACGGCGTATCGCTCACCGTCAACGAGGTCCGGCCGGGCGCCTTCGGGGTGAACGTGATCCCGCACACGGCCCGATCCACTTCCTTGACACTCAAAAGTGCGGGTGATAGGGTGAACCTCGAGTTCGACGTGCTGGGTAAGTACGTGGAACATCTGCTGAACAAGGACAGGGATGCCGGTCTGAAAAACCTTCTCGCACAGCAGGGTTTCCTCAAAGGGGAGTAGCGCACCATGCCGACATGCACCGTGGAAGATGCCATCAAGGAACTGCTGCAGGGCAGGATGATCATCCTCGTGGACGACGAGGACCGCGAGAACGAGGGCGACCTCACCATGGCCGCCGAGTTCGTCACCGCGGACGCCATCAACTTCATGGCGAAGTACGGCCGGGGCCTCGTCTGCCTGGCCCTGGACCCCGGCATCGCAGACCGCCTGGACCTCCAGCCCATGGTGAAGGACAACACGAGCAAGTTCGGCACCGGGTTCACGGTGTCCATCGAGGCCAAGCGGGGCGTCACCACGGGGATCTCCGCGGCCGACCGGGCGGTCACCATCCGCACCGCCATCTCCCCCGACACCCGGCCCGACGACCTGGCCAGGCCCGGACACGTGTTCCCGCTGCGGGCCAGGCCGGGAGGCACGCTCGTGCGCACCGGCCAGACCGAGGGGTCCGTTGACCTGTGCAGGATCGCTGGGCTCAAGCCCGGCGCGGTGATCTGCGAGGTCATGAACGACGACGGCACCATGGCCCGCAGGCCGCAGCTCGAGGAGTTCGCCCGCGAGCACGGCCTGAAGATCTGCACCATCGCGGACATCATCGCATACCGCGTCAGGAACGAGACCCTGGTGCGCGAGGTGGTCCGGGCCAAGCTCCCCACGGAGTACGGCGTCTTCGAGCTGGTGGGCTTCGACAACGACATCGACGACAAGGAGCACGTGGCACTCGTCAAAGGCGACATCAGCCCGGACGAGCCGGTGCTCGTCCGCGTGCACTCCGAGTGCCTCACCGGCGACATCTTCCACTCGGCGCGGTGCGACTGCGGGGGCCAGCTCCACCGGGCCATGGAGATGATCGAGGAGGCGGGCGCGGGCGTCATCGTGTACATGAGGCAGGAGGGGCGCGGCATCGGACTCATCAACAAGCTCAGGGCCTACCACCTTCAGGACAGGGGCAGGGACACGGTGGAGGCCAACATCGAGCTCGGCTTCGCCCCGGACCTGAGGGACTACGGCATCGGCGCGCAGATCCTCGTGTACCTGGGAGTGCGCAAGATGCGGCTCATGACCAACAACCCCAAGAAGATCATCGGGCTCGAGGGGTACGGCCTCGAGATCGTGGAGCGCCTGCCCATCGAGATCCCGCCCACCGCGGAGAGCCAGCGGTACCTGAAGACCAAGAAAGAGAAGATGGGACACATTCTGGAGGTGGTGTAGATGGCGCAGGTCATTGAGGGCAAACTCATCGGGAAGGGCAGGAAGGTGGCCATCGTGGCGAGCCGGTTCAACGACTTCATCACGGCCCGGCTCGTGGAAGGCGCCATGGACGCGCTGAACCGCCACGGGGTCGCGGACAAGGACATCACCGTGTACCGGGTCCCGGGCGCCTTCGAGATCCCGTCCGTGGCCAGGAAGGTGGCCACCGCGGCACATGCCGACGGCATCATCTGTCTGGGCGCGGTCATCCGGGGCTCCACCCCCCACTTCGACTACGTGGCCTCCGAGGTGAGCAAGGGAGTGGCCCTGGTGGGGCTCGAGGCCAGGATGCCGGTTGTCTTCGGCGTGCTCACCACCGACACCATCGAACAGGCCGTGGAGCGCGCGGGGACCAAGGCTGGCAACAAGGGGTTCGACGCGGCCATGGCGCTGCTCGAGATGATGGACCTCTACGCCCAGATCTGAGCGGCTCATGAAGCACCGCACCCGCTCCCGCGAGGTGGCGCTCCAGTACCTGTACCAGGTGGATATCACGAGCAGCCACACCGAAGATGCCCTGTCGGCGTTCTTCGACCACTTCGTGGACAACCACGAGCTCATCCCGTACGCCAGGGAGATCGTGGACGGGGTGTGCGAGCACCTGGTGCAGATCGACGCGCTCATCGAGAAGGCCTCGGAGAACTGGAAGGTGAGCCGCATGTCCACCACGGACCGTAACATCCTGCGCATCGCCACCTACGAGCTCGCCTTCCGCGACGACGTGCCCTACAGGGTGGTCATCAACGAGGCCATCGAGATCGCCAAGCGCTTCGGCTCGAGCAAGTTCCCCTCGTTTGCCAACGGGGTGCTGGACAGGGTCTGGAGCGGGATAGCCAAGGATGGGCCAACGCAGGGGTGAGGGCGCCTCTCTCCGGTCCGTCCCGGGAAGATGTCGACGGCCGTGACTGCGTTCTTGGACACTCGTGCGAAGAACGTTCTGCCAGGCCTGCAACAGTGCGAGGCGATGGATAACGACGACTGAACGAAAGCGGTAAGGAGCCCTCTTGCCCGATATCCTTCTGCGAGCCATGCTGGAGGTCGTCACCTTCGGAGTAGGGTTTTCCCTGGTCTTCGCCACGGCCCAGTTGTGCAGGAAAGACCCGGGCCTTTCGAACGTCCTGAACTTCCTTGTCTACCTGGGCAACGGCATCATCCAGCTCATGGTGGTGCTCAAGGTCAGGAACGTCATCCCGGAGCATCCCATGGCGGCCTTCCTCTTCCTGTCCTCCATCTTCTTCGTGGGGCCTGCCAATTACCTGTACCACTATCTGCTGCTGAATCCGGGCAAAGACCTCCCGGTGAAGCTGAAGCTCCAGTTCGCCCCGGCGGCCGCCGTCTTCCTGTGTGAGGTGATCTTCCAGCTGCTGCCCGTCGGGACGAAACAGCGTTTCCTTGCAGAGCTGCTCAGCTCACCGCTGGAGCACTGGTTCACCATCGTCCTGGCCGCAGGCGCGGTCTTTTCCTTTGCCTATTTCCTGATCCTGCTCAGGCTGGGGTTCACGGTCCTCAAGAGCGAAAGCATCCGAAAGCAGGTCCTCATCCTGCTGGCGGCCTTCGTGTTCACACTGGTGTCCATCATCCTGCTCTCCCTGGGCTTCCTGCTGGGCTCCGACCAGGCCATACTGTTGGGAGGCATGACCATCACCGTCATCATCGTCTGTGTATTCCTGTCCACCATGCGGTATCCCAATTTCTACAGGATCATCGAGAACGAGATAAAGAAGAACCGCTACGAACGATCCCTTCTCAAGGGACTCGACACCGAGATCATCTACGACCGCCTGACCTACCTGATGGACGTGGAGGACATCTACAAGGACTTCGACCTGAGCCTGGAAAGCCTGGCCGAGATGATGTCCCTCTCCCCGCACCAGCTGTCCCAGTTCATGAACGAGAGGCTGAACACCAACTTCAGGAACTACATCAACAAGTACCGCATCGACGCTGCCAAGAGAATCCTCGTCGCCGACCCGGGGAAAAACATCCTCACCATCTGCTACGACGTGGGGTTCAACTCCAAGTCCACCTTCAACCTCTGCTTCAAGAAATATACGAACAGAACGCCTTCAGAGTTCCGGCAGGAGCACCTGGCAGGGGGCACAGAGGGTCCGGATCTATAAAACCGTCCGTCCGGACGCCCGCCTGACATGTCCGGGAAAGAGTCCTGGGCCGGTCTGCAGCAATTGTGACAAGAATGTTCCTCCCCCCGTCCCGATTTATAGATACGGGCGACAAGTCTGTCCCCGATCCGTATGGTGTCTCCATAGTTTCTAAGAAAACCGGCAGGACAAAGGAGGATCCCCATGATTTCATGCCGTGAAATGCAAGGCCTCATACAGAGGTTCCCCAGTTTCGAGAACTCGTTCATTGGGCTTGAGTATGCCCCGAGGCTCCCCGGGGCCATGGTCAGGGAGACCAGGGAACTGGTCGCATACGCACGGAAATTCAACGAAAAGGTGGTGAGGCCGAATTCCCTGGCCCTGGACAGGCTGACCCACGAGAATCCCGGTTACCTTCCGCATGATCTCATGAAGACCATCGCCGACTGGGGCCTGTACACCATGTGGGTACCGAAGATCTTCGGCGGCAAAGGGAAAAACCTGCCCTCGGCCGCAGCATTCATGGAGGAACTGTCGTCAGCCTGCGTGGGCATCGCCAATGTCATGGGGGTCACGTACCTGGGCCTCACGAGCCTGCTGACCTCGTTCAACATGAGATTGACCAGCCGGGTGCTCAGGGACGTGATTGAAGGCGAGCGCTCAGGCAGGCCCAGGCTCATCGACTTCGCCATCACCGAGCCCATTGCAGGGACCGATGCCGAGGACATGGACCTTGTGGACAGGGGCAGGGTCATAACCAGGGCCGAGAAGGTGAACGGAGGGTACCTGGTCAACGGACGCAAGGTGTTCATCTCCATGGGCCATGTCTCCGAGTGGACGGTATTCTACGCCTACACCGACCTGAAGAAGCCCTCGCAGACCATGATCGGCCTTGTGGTGAAGAACAGCGCCAGGGGCTTTTCGGTGGGCCGGCATGAAGACAAGATGGGGCAGCGGGTGTGCCCCGCCAGCGAGATCATCTTCGAGGACTGCTTCATCCCGGACGACCAGGTCCTCATCGACGGCGAGAGAATCAGGAAGTTCACCCGGAAGACCCCGGCAGAGGTCATGATGCGGCACATCGACCTCCTGGCCTCATCGAGCAAGGCCGGCGTCTGCGCCATCGGCACCGGCGTGGCCCGCGGGGCGCTGGAGGATGCACTGAAATTCGCCTCCACCACCGAGGTGAGGGGCAGGCTGCTCATCAACCACCAGTGGGCTCAGGGCATGCTTGCCGAGATGTACAAGAACGTGGTCCTGGGGAGGCTCGCCTATCAGGAGGCGAACTACGCCAACTGCAGCCGGGGCGTCTACGACATGCTCCAGATGAAGCCGGTATTCTACTACCTGAAACTCATGCCCCCTTCCTACTTCAGGATGCTGGAGCCCATGCTGAACGGCGACCTGGCCACCTGGGCCATGAGCAAGATGTATCTCGACCTGAAGAAGCAGGAAAACATCGACTGCTGCGCGGGCATGTCTGCGTTGGCCAAGGTCGCGGGAACGGACATCGGCATGAAGAACTGCCAGCTGGCCATGGACCTCATGGGCGAGGCCGGCCTGCGCCAGGCAAACGGCATGGAGAAGCGGCTGCGCGACGCCAAGCTGCTGCAGATCTACGAGGGCTCGAACCAGATGAACAGGCTCATCACCTTCAAGGGCCTCATCGCACCGTCAGTGCCTCAGGCACGGGTATTCGAACAGTGAAAGGGGGGACGTGATGATTTCTCTCATGAACGACGATGCAAAGTCCTTCGAGGAGCTTGCCCTGAGCTTCGCGGCCAGGCAACTGGCGAACCGCAGGGAGTCGAGCGACCGGTATCCCTTCGGGCCATTTGACGACACGGTCCTGGCCAAGGCCGACGAACTCGGGTTCCTGGGCATAACAGTGCCCGAAGACCTGGGCGGCATAGGCCAGGGCATAAGCACCCTGTGCGTTGTCCTGGAAGGCATCTGCCGGACGGACGCCAGCCTGGGCGCCGTCATCTTCACCCACACGCTCAGCCAGGATATCATCCTCCGGTCCGGGTCCGTCGATCTGCTCTGCTCTCCGTCATCTCGGGGCCGCCTCATCGCATGTTCCGCCTACAGCAATCCCGATGAGCACAAGGATCCCCCCCGGGCGGAGAAAGGCAAGAAGGGATACACGCTGACCGGATCGGCCGGCTACGTCGTCCTGGCGCCCATAGCGGCGTATGCCCTGCTTCCGGCGAAGATCCCCGGGCAGGAAGGATATTCCTTCTTCATGGTGGACCTCTCCCAGAGTGGGGTGAAGGCGAGCGAGCCGGTCTTCAGCCTCGGGGTCCATGCATGCCCGGTGGCCGACCTGGCCCTGGATGGGGCAGAGGCTGAACTGGCGGGCCGGGAGGGCGCGGGGGCGGCCTACTTCGGGGAGGCTGCCGGCGTGATGTCCGCCGCCGCCGCCGCCATGTCGCTGGGCATCATGCGGGGGTCGTTCGACTATGCACTGGCCTACAGCAACGAACGGGAGCAGGGGGGGTGCACCATCGTCAACTGGTCCATGATCAAGACTATCCTGGCGGACATGGCCGTCCAGACGAGGATCGGCGACATGGCCGTGTACGGGGCCTGCAGCGCCATAGAGAACAGGCTGCCGGGATGGGACATTGTCGCGAAATCCGCGGCGCTGCACGTCCAGGATGCCGCCTGCCGGGTGACCACGGAGGGCGTGCAGGTCCTCGGGGGATACGGATACATGAAGGACTACGGACAGGAGAAACGGTTCCGCGACGCCCATCAGATGAAAACGCTGCTCGGCATGGCGCCGCTGAGGAAGGTCGAGCTCCTCGACCGGATAAACGGCAAATAACAAGCCAGAAGCATGGACAAGGAGGGAACCATATGAAAAAGTGGGGACTGGACACGGACAATTTCTTCCACGGACTGGACCAGCTGGAGAACCCTGAATACGAGGTCAGGCTGCCGATCTTCTACTATGACAATACCGCGATCACGGCCATCTATACTGCGTCCACAAGGCAGGTGAAGAAGCACCTGCCCCGTTCCGAGATGCACCCGGTGGAGATGTTCCCGGGCAGATGCCTGGTGGCCTTCTCGGCCTTCGAATACCGCAGGACCGACATCGACCCGTACAACGAGTTCAGCATCACCGCCATCATCTCCTATGGCAATCGGCAGATCCCTGGCCTGACATCCTCCTGGTACATGCTGAGGAACTGTTTCTCGGCCTACATCCTCCACCTGCCCGTGACCTCGGAGCGGGCCCGCCGGGGAGGGGTCGAGCTGTGCGGGTATCCGAAGTTCATCGCCGACATCTCCCTCAGCCATGAGAGTGCCCATATCACCTGCACGGTGGAGGAGAACGGCCGGAGGATCCTGTCGCTGAGGGGAAAGAAAACCCGGGTCTCGAAGGGCAGGCTCGCCAGGTTCATCCTGTACACGGTGAAGAATGGCATACCCCTGAAGGCGAACCTCTATGTGAATCCCCTGCAGTTCAGGCAGACCATGGGCCCGGGCAACGCACGGCTGGACATCGGTGGAGACCACCGTATCTGCCGTGAACTGAAGGACCTGGACCTGAGCAGGTGGCCGGTCATGTATCAGTACATGCCGTCCTACCAGGCGATCCTGTTCAATTCCAGGAACATCATCGACGACTGAGGAGGGGCAATGGGGATGAAGAATCTGCAGGGAAGAACGGCGGTCGTCACCGGGGCTGCCTCGGGCATCGGAAGAGAGCTTGCACGGGCACTGGCAAGAGAGGGATGCATCGTGCTCCTGGCCGATATCAACGAGGCGGGACTGGAGCAGACCCTTGAGCTGGTGAAGCAGGCGGGCGGCAGCGGGGAGACCTTCGTATGCGATGTCTCGAGGCTGGACGACGTGACGAAGATGGCGGACCACTGCTGTAAGACCTGGGGCAGGGTGGACCTGCTCGTGAACAACGCCGGCGTGGCATCGACGGGGTTCGTGGGAGACATCCCCATACAGGACTGGGAATGGATCGTTTCCATCAACTTCTGGGGGGTCGTCTACGGCTGTCATGCCTTCGTGCCCGGGATGAAGCGGCAGGGAAGCGGGCATATCGTGAACGTGGCCTCGGCAGCGGGCATCCTCTCGTCCCCGGAAATGGCACCGTACAACGCCACCAAGGCCGCTGTCATCTCCATCTCCGAGACCCTCAAGGGCGAGCTGGCCCCGTACAACATCGGGGTAACAGTGCTCTGTCCCACCTACGTCAAGACCGACCTCCTGGAGAGGATGCGGTTCACGGACGAGTTCCAGCGGAAGTGTTCCACCACCGGCATGGCCAATGCCCGATGGTCTCCGGACAGGATCGCCCGCCTGGTGGTCGATGCGGTGAAAAAGAACCGGATGTACCTCGTCCCCCAGCCTGCCGCCAAGATCTTCTGGTACTCGAAGCGCATATCGCCCTGTGCGTTCCACGGGTTCTTCGCCTTCATCATGCGCATGGGCTGGGGCAGGAAGGTGATGTACTGGTTGTGCAGGCTGGGGTTCTGAAATGGAATGTATGAGTCAAGTCGGGGGGGGGCGGGTCTTATCCGTGGACCGGAACCCCCTACTTTGTCAGCCCCTGCACCCTGGCCCGCTCCACGATGATGCCGCGCTGCCTGCTCCCGGTGATGTCCAGGGTCCTCGCCTGGACCAGGGTCAGGTCCACCCGGTCGAGCAGCGCGTCCCTGATCTGCACCTCTTCCAGCACGGCGCAGCCCAGCGACGCGTTCGTGAGGTTCGCCTTGTTCATGGTGGTGCGCACAAGGTAGGACAGGCCGAAGTTGGCCTCCGAGAGGTCGCACCCGTCCAGGGTGCAGCCCTCGAGCAGGCAGAAGAGGAACATCGTCCTGTGCAGCCTGGAGCCCGACAGGTCCAGGTTCTTCAGGGTGCAGTGGATGAAGGAGGCGCCTTCCAGGTTGGCCTTGTGGAGCACATGGTCCGTGATGGTGACCCGGACGAGGCGGGTGCTGATGAGGGTGATCCTGTTCAGGGCGCACGAGCTCAGGTCCGCGTCCCTGATGGTGGTCTCCGAGAGGTGGGAGCCCGAGAAGTTGGTGTTTTTGAAGATCACGTCCTCGAGGTTCGTCCTCTCCAGGTGGGACTCCTCCAGGTTGGTGTCCGTGAGGTTGCACTTGCTCAGGTCCGAGCCCCGCAGGTTGGCGCCCCCCAGGTCGAGCCCGGACAGGTCGAGCCCCTTGAGGTATTCCCCCTCCACGGGCGTTCCCACGGAGATGGCTTCCAGGAGCTTGTCGCGGTCGAAGATGTTCATTCCTTCGCCTCCAGGACCTTTTTCACCTCGGGCACCAGCATGAACTCGGCGTCCGCGATCTGGCCGTCCTTGAGGTAGAGGTGCACCTTGGACATGGCCCCGGTGATGGTCCTGCTCGCCATGCCGATGCGGATGGTGGAATGGTCGTGCAGGGTCCCCTCGATGTAGATGTTTCCCTGGTAGGTCCGGTGGATCTTCTCGGTGATCTCCATGACCTTGGCGTTCTGCTGGATGAGCGTCCTGCGCAGGTTGTCCATGGTCTCCAGGATCTTCTCGTAGAGCATCTCCTGCTGGCGGGAGAGCTCGCTGGTGGACTTCATGACCCTGAGCTTGGACAGGGACGACTGGAACTTGAGGAACTCCTGCGTCTTCTCGACGATGTCCTCCTTGATCCGCACCTGCTCCTGGTGCAGCACCGGGCTGTGGCCGATGCTGAGCTCGGTCTCCGTGCCCGCGTCCTCCTGGCCCACGGTGTGGCAGTAGATCCAGCAGTCCGACGACACCTTGCTGGTGGCGATGAACCCGTTGGCGTTCCTGATCACCACGGGCCCGATGGCGGACACCATGCTGTTGCGGATGTAGTCGTTCACGACGATCTCTTTTTCCGACTTCACGTGGGCGTCCTGGATGAAGCGCGCGTGAATGCCGCCGTTGGCGGTGACCATGGCCTTCTCCTGGCCCAGGATGCCGCCGGCGATGCGGATGTTGCCGCCCGCCTCCAGCACCACCCGTCCCACGGTGGAGGCGATGGTGATGTCCTGGCCGGCGTGGATCTCGTAGCCGTCCCCCACCTCGCCCTGGACCACCACGGACCCGTTGAATCGGATGTTGCCCACCGATGCGTCCACGTCGTGCACCGTGTACACGGCATCCACCTGGACGGCGTTGTCCACCCACTGCACCAGGCCGTCCATGGCGGCGTACATGTGCGTCCGGTCCGCCGAGATGGTGACGTTCTTCGCCTCGGGCAGCTTGGCGTGGGCCCCCTCCTTGCTCGGCAGCTCCTCGCCCTTCACCGACATGCCGCTCTTGCCGGCCCGCGGCGGGATGAGCTCGCAGAGGAGGTCTCCCTTCTTCACGTTCTGGATGAGGTTCAGATCTCGCAGATTCACCTTGCCCGTGGCGTCTTCCTGGATCCTGGCCTTGATGCGGTCCTTGTCGAAATGGAACCTCACCGAGCCGTTCGTGCCCTCCTCGGGCTTGACCCCCCGGGCGATGACCACCCACTCGCCGGTGATCCTGTTCTGTGCCATCCGCTCGATGACCTCGGTGAGCACGCCGATGGTGATGCCCTCGGCACGGACATGCTCGAGCAGGTCTTCCGCAGACACGCTGAAGATCTCGCCGGCCGTGGGGGTGATCCTCATCGAGGCGACGAGCCCCCCCTCGGTGATATGGATTTCCACCTTATAATCCTTATCCACAAGAAAGGGTTCGGATTTGCTCGGGGAAAACTTTACTCGAAATCGCCGCCCAGGCCCTCGGGCCGCGGCGTGGAGCGAATTTCCTTGACTGGCCGGCAGGCGTCCCGTACTTCTGGTGGAGCGGGAACCACGTGAACCCGAACGAGGGCGCTTCCGGCAATGCCGGCATGGCGCCCTGCGGCGAGGACCCATGCGCATCACCGACATAGACATGATGGACGTCAAGGGCTTCCTGGATGCGGGCGAGGGCAGGAGGCTCTATGAGCTCGCCCGCGAGGCCTCCGCCCGCGGTCCGCTGCTGGAGATCGGCGGCTACTGCGGCAAGTCCACGCTGTACCTGGGCCTGGGCTGCAGGGAGAACAACGGGGTGCTCTTCTCCATAGACCACCACCGGGGCTCAGAGGAGCAGCAGAAGGGGCAGGAGTATTTCGACCCCGAGCTCTACGACGAGCGGGAAGGCAGGGTCGACACCTTCCGGTTCTTCCGCAGCGCCATGGAGCGGGCCGAACTCCTGGACACGGTGGTGCCCCTGGTGACCACGTCCGAGGTGGCGGCCCGCATGTGGGCAACCCCGCTGGCCCTCGTGTTCATCGACGGGTCGCACACCTACCCCGGGGCCTTTGCCGACTACGTCGCGTGGTCGCCCCACATCGTGCCGCAAGGCTACCTCGCCATCCACGACATCTTCCCGGATGCCTCGCAGGGAGGCCAGGCACCGCACTACATCTACCGGCTCGCCTGCGAGTCCGGGCTGTACGAGGTGCTTCCCATGGTCAGGACGCTGGGCGTGCTGAAAAAGCGCGGGGGTGCGGATATACCCCCCGAGCTCTACTCAAAGCGCGACTGGTAGGGTGTCGATGGTCTTGTTGTGGGTCCAGGAGTAGCGATACTGCCCGTCCTCCTGCCGGTGCCGGCAGAAGCCAGCATCGAAGAATCCCTGCAGGACCTTGCGGGTGAACGCCTCGTCCGTCGAGGTCTTCTCCGCAATGGCGGCAGATAGAAGGCCCACCGGGTCGGCCCCGTCACGGACCGCGCAGGGGCTCTCCTCGAGGAGGTCCTCGGAGAGGATGCGGAACACGAGCTTGAGCTTGCGGTTGCCCTCCACGATCAGAAACTCGCGGTCCGTGCAGCAGCCTTCCCGCACGTGCCTTTCCGTCTCCTCCCAGATGGCGGCGTTGTATCGGTCGTACTCTGCCACGAAGTCGGTCATCTCCTGCGGCGAAACCCCGGAGGTGCGTACCACCGGCGCGTTGGCGTCGTACCTGCTCCAGTCGTCGGTGAGGATCTCGATGTCGTAGCTCTCGAGCTCCTCTCGGACGGTGGTTCCCGGGAACGGCGCGAAGAAGTGGTAGCCGTAGGCTATGTTCAGCTCGTTGGCGAACTCCTGTGTCCGGCGCAGGGTCTCCTTCGTCTCGCCCGGCAGGCCCACCATGAAGGAGGCGTGCGGCAGGACGTCGGCCTCCCTGCAGCAGGCGACGGCTGCCCTGGCCTGGTCCAGGGTGATGCCCTTGCGGATGCGCTTGAGCATGTCCGGGTCGCCCGACTCGATGCCGAAGCTCACGCAGTCGCATCCGGCCTCGCGCATGATCTTCAGCGTCTCCAGGTCCACGGTGTTCACCCGGGCGAAGGCGCTCCAGCCGAAGGTGATGCCCCGGCGCCTGATCTCTTCGCAGAGCTCCTTCACGCGCGCCTTGTTGGCCGTGAACAGGTCGTCCGCCACGTTGATCCTCGTGAAGCCGAGAGACAGGATGTGCTCGATCTCGTCCAGCACGAGCTTCGGGCTCCGGAAGCGGCCCTTGAAGCCCACCATGCGCCTGCCCAGGCAGAAGATGCACCGGTTGGGGCAGCCCCTGCTCGTGATGATGCTCACCGGGTAGCCCAGCGCCAGGTAGCGCGACACGGGCAGCAGGTGCCGGGCTGGCAGCGGCAGGCCGTCCAGGTCGTGAATGAGATCTCGGGGCCCGGTGGTGACCACGGACCCGTCCTCACGGAAGGCGATGCCCTTGACGGCCTTCCAGGCCTTCCGGTCGCCTATGACGGGGATGAGCTCCTGGAGGGTCTCCTCTCCTTCTCCCTTGATGATGAGGTCGAGCTCCGGGCAGCTTTTGAAGGTCTCCTCCACGGCGAAGGACACGTGAGGGCCGCCCATCATGGTGACGATGGACGGCCTGAGCCGCCTGGCGTCTCTGATGATGCGCTCGGCCGTGAACTGGTTCATGGTGACGCTGTTCGCGCCCACCACGTCGGGCTTGAAGGCGTCCAGGATGGCTGCGAGCTTCCCGGGGGAGTACTTGCTCACGATGAAGTCGAAGATGCGAACCGTGGCGCCTGCGGCCTCGCAGGCCGCGGCGGCGTATGCCAGGCCCAAGGGCGGGGAGGGGGCCTCCTCCAGGGGGTACGGTGTGGCGATGAGCGCGATCTTCATGGGTGTCCTCTAGTCTCCGATCCTTGGCAGGAGAAGGGTCCTCAGCCAGCCCAGGAGCGTGTTGCCCTTGAGCATGTCACGGTCGATGCCGATGATGTCGGCCTCGAGCCTGGCCGGGTCGGCGAACCACGCGGCCCGGGTCTGCATGGGCGTCTCCGGGTCGAGCTTGCGGATGACCTTGGCCGGGTTGCCGGCCGCAATGACGTTTTCCGGTATGTCCCTGGTCACCACCGAGCCGGCACCGATGATGCTGTTGGCGCCGATGGTGACCCCCTTGCACACGATGGAGCTGTCGCCCAGCCAGACGTTGTCCCCGATCACGACAGGCTCGCTGCCGCCGATGTAGTCGAGCCGGTCATAGATGCCGTGCCAGTCCGAGTCGGTGATATACACGCTGCTCGCCATCATGCAGCTGTCGCCGAGCGTGATGCCCGAGGCCGCGCTCATGCGTACGCCCGGACAGATGAGGCTGTACCTGCCGATGCGGATGAACCCGTCGCCTTCCTTCCTGCCCCACACCGTGAGGCGGACCCTGTGGTCCGTGGTGGTGATGACGTTCGCGTAGTCGCCCAGGTCGATGGGCCAGCCGAAGACCTGCACGTGCCAGGGCTTCATGAAGGTGCAGCCCGTGCCCAGGTGGCGGAACTGGGGCCTCAGGAAGTGCTCCACGTACCACTCGCGGAAGCGGAGGTCGAGCCGCTTGAGGTAGAATGGCCGGTAATCCCGTCTCAACGCCTTACGCCCTCATGTCCGCCGCGTCCGAGTAGAAGGCCTTCCTGATGCTGAAGACCGGGTGGTGCTGCTTGAGGAAGCGGTACATGCGGGACTTGTCCCCCTGTCCCGCCTCCCAGAAGGAGTGGTTGAAGAGCTGGGACGCAGGCGTGATGTGGTACACCGCGTCCGCTGCCATCATCACAGCCGCGTCCGTCCAGGTGAGGCGCTCCTCGGGCCAGATGACCATGTCCGGGAAGGTGAACCCGCACCAGTAGGTGCCGTCGTCGTACCGCTTGTTCCCGATCCAGCCCAGCACCTTCTCAGCCTTGGTGTATTCCCCCATGGCCGCGAGCGTGAGGATGAGCTCGGAGCTCTCGGCGATGGTGACCCACGGGTTGTCTGACACGCAGCGTACACCCAGGCCCTCCACCACGAACTTGTTCCAGGAGCGGTCGATGCGCTTCTTCGCCTCGAAGCCCGTGACCGCGCCGCTCAGGACCGGGTAGAACCAGTCCATGGAGTAGCGCGACTTGGTCCGGTCGAAGAGGTGGGGCCGGTAGCGCAGCGCGTCGCCGAGGCGCTGGAGGGCGTTCTGCCAGCGCGGCCTGCTCTCGCCTAGGAGCAGGGCCAGGACCAGGGCGCACTTGAGGCTCATGAAGATGGAGCTGCACGCCGTGAGCAGGGCCTTGGGGTCCACGTCGCCCTGGGGGTTCCGGGCCCAGTAGACCTCCCCGCCTATTGCCTGGAGGTCCACCGCGAAGTCGATGCCGGCGCGCACGGTGGGCCAGATGTACTCCAGGAAGGCCCGGTCGCGGGTGATGAGGTAGTGGTGGAAGACCCCCACCGCGATGTAGCTCGACATGTTGGACTCTCTCGTGAGGTCCTCGGGTACGCCGCTCTTGTAGGCCGAGTACCAGGAACCGTCTTCAAGCTGGGTGGACGCGAGCCATTCGAAGGCCCTGCGGGCCTGCTCGTGGTGGCCGCCGATGGTGAGCCCGATGGCCGCCTCCACGTGGTCCCACGGGTCTGTCTTGCCGCCCCTGTGCCAGGGGATCTCTCCCGATTCGAGCTGCCCGTTCGCGATGGAGGCCGCCAGGGCCTTGATGTCGATGGGGAGACAGGGGGCGGACCGGGACGCTTCATGTTCCATAGTGGTCACCTTTTTTCAGATAGAGTACCACGCTCTTGGCGATGAGCGGGTTCAGCATCCTGTCCAGGGTCCGCGTGAGCAGGGGCTTCCTCATGATGTCCCAGACCAGGAACTTGTGGTAGAGCTTCACGGGAAGGGCGTCGTCGTTCTTGTGGCCCACCATGCACTTGATCCACCAGTAGGGGCTGTGCAGGGAGTGGGCCCAGCCCGTGTCCACGCAGCGGGTGCCCGCCGCCTCCAGCATCGCGATGAGTTCCTTTTTCCGGTAGATCCGGATGTGGCCGCCTTCCTCGTTGTGGTAGGCCTCCGACAGGGCCCAGCAGATGCGCTCGGGCAGGTAGCGCGGCACGCTCACCACGAGCGACCTTCCCGGCTTGAGTACCCGGACGATCTCGGAGGCGGCCTGCCTGTGGTCCGGGATGTGCTCGAGCACCTCGGAGCAGATCACGATGTCGAAGGACGCGTCAGCGAAGGGCAGCCTGGTGACGTCGCTCACCATGACCAGTGCTCCGCCGCCGCCGTCCTCGCCGTGGTGACGCATGATCTTGGTGGTGTTGTGGGCCTTCAGCGCATCGTCGCGGTTCAGGTCGATGCCCACCACGCTCACGCCCTGTGCCCGGAAGGCCTCGCTCAGGTGGCGCCCACCGCCGCAGCCGGCGTCCAGCACCTTCATGCCGGGCCTGAGGTCGAGCTTGCGGAAGTCAACGGTGAGCATCGATGGCCTCCCGGTAGACCTCTGCCACCTGGGTGGCTGTGTTGTGCCAGGTGAAGTGCCTCTTCACGCGCTCGAACCCCGCATCTGCGAGTCGCGCGCGCCTGGCGGGGTCGTCCAGCAGGCCCACGATGGCGGCCTTGAGCGCCTGTGTGTCGGCCGGCGGCACGAGCACGCCGGCGTCGCCCACCACCTCGGGCAGGGCACCGCCCGTCGTGCTGATGACCGGCACCCGGCAGGCCATGGCCTCGCCCGCGGGCAGGCCGAACCCCTCGTAGAGGGAGGGGACCACGGCCAGGGTGGTCTCGGCGTAGTAGCGGGCGAACTCGTCGTCCGCGATGCGGCCGGTGAAGGTGATGAAATGGTGTGCATTCAGTCGCTTCACGAGCTTGTCGATGTCGCCGTCCTTCTTGGGTGCGCCGATGACCGTGAGGTGCACGTCGCGCTCACAGCGGATGGCGGCCACGGCCTCGATGAGGAAGCGCAGCCCCTTGAGCGGGGTGTCCGCGCTGTTGGTGACCATGATGCGGTTCTCATGCCGCTTCACCCCGGCCACGGGATGGAAGATGTCGGTGTTGATGCCGTTGGCCACCACGCGGAACCGATCGGCGGGGATGGAGAAGGCCGAGCTGATGTCGTGCCGGGAGGCCTCGGACACCGTGATGATGTGGGACAGCCTCCGGGAGACCCGGCCCTGCATGGACAGGAAGGAGTACCAGCGCCGCACCTTGAGCTTGCGCCACAGGGGCGTGACGGAGGCCACCTCCAGGTCGCGGTCCACGGTGATGGGGTGGTGGATGGTGGCCACGGTGGGGATCCCCAGGGCCTTGATGCCCAGGATGCCGTAGGCCAGACACTGGTTGTCGTGCACCACGTCGTAGCGGTGCAGGTTCTTCCGCATGAAGTTGTAGTAGCGGATGCTGTTTGTGAAGGGCTCGGGGAAGCCGCCGCTGGACACGCCCAGCCACTCGAGCATGTTGAGGGGGGACCTGAGTTCCTTCAGGCTCGGGACGCGGAACAGGTCGTCCGGGTTGTAGAGGTCGAGGCTGGGGAGCCTGTGGAGCGGGATGTCGGCGTCGATGATGGGGTACGGGGGGCCGGACACCACCTCCACGTTGTGGCCGATGTCCTTCAGCGCACGGCTGAGCCGCTTGATGTACACTCCCTGGCCGCCCGAGGTGGGCTTGCCCCGGTAGGTGTAGAGACAGACGTTCAGCGGGCGGTCCTTGATCCTCCTGCGCGCCCCTGCGGTGAAATGAGCCTGTTCGGCATGCATTGATGACATTGCAGCTTTGCATCCTTTGATCGCATATTTACCCGCGCGCACTTCTCCATGCGCCCTCCGGGCAAAAAGGCATCCTAGCAACTATGACCTCTCAAGGCAAGGAAAAACCTGCCATTTCTCCCCACAGAAACATGACGCGGGCAGTGTGTCCCGGCCCGGACCCGACTGTGTGGAGGATTGCCGTCCATGAGGCATTCCCTGGTCCTCTGACATCCTGTCACGCTCGCAGCACCATACAGGGGTCCGGAGTGACATTCTGTACCTGTCCGGACCCGGTTCGCAGGGTCCCGTGACATCCTGTCACAGGCAGGGCTGGCGGGAAATCTATGACACAAATAATATCAATACGTTATGAACATGCCCGACCTGGCACGGCCCTTGCCTTATGGCAGGCAGAAGGAAAAACAATCCCCAGGAGGGCAAGACAATGATGACAGCATGGATCGTTCTCGGCGCACTGTTCATGGTAGGGATCGGGATCAGGTTCACCCACAGGGTGCTCGGGCTGAACCCGGTGGAAGCTGCGGCGGT
>JAKPQL010000117.1 GCA_029547045.1 Deltaproteobacteria bacterium
CCGTTGCCCAGCGCCTTGGCCAGCGTCATGATGTCGGGGGTGATTCCCTCGTGCTGGTGGCCGAAGAGCTTTCCGGTCCTTCCCATGCCGGTCTGGATCTCGTCCAGCACGAGGAGGATGCCCGTTCTGTCGCAGAGCTCCCTCACGTTGCGGAAATACCCTGCAGGGGGGACGTTGATGCCGCCCTCGCCCTGAATGGGCTCCAGCATGATGCCGCCCACCTCCGGGGTGACGGCCTTCTCCAGGGCGTCGAAGTCCCCGAAGGGGACCGCCAGGAACCCGTCCGGGATGGGGTCGAACCCGACGCGGTGCTTCTCCTGGGCCGTGGCTGCCAGCGTGGCCAGCGTCCTGCCGTGGAACGAACTCTGCGCCGTGATGATGAGCGGCCCCCGCACGGCGTTCAGGTTGGCGTACCTCCGCACGATCTTGATGGCGCCCTCGTTGGCCTCGGCCCCGGAGTTGCAGAAGAAGACCTCGGCCGGGAATGCCTGCTCGGAGAGGATCCTGGCCACCTCCTCCTGCTGGGGGATCTCGTAGAGGTTGGAGCAGTGGAAGAGCCTGTCCGCCTGCTCCTTCAGGGCGGAGGCCACCTCGGGGTGGGCATGTCCGAGGTTGCACACGGCGATGCCCGATACCATGTCCAGATACTGTCTGCCCGCTTCGTCCCAGAGCAGGCAGCCCTGGCCGCGCACGACCTTCACGGGCTGCCTGGCGTATGTCTTCATCACATGTTCCACAGCCTCACTCCTTGACGACTTGAGTCCCGATGCCCGAATCCGTGAAGAGCTCCAGCATGATGGAGTACGGCACGCGCCCGTCCACGATGTGGGCCTTCATGACGCCCGCGTCCAGCGCTGTCATGCAGCACTCGAGCTTGGGGATCATGCCGCCCGTGACCACGCCCTTTTTGATGAGACCCGGGATGTCTTTGTATTTCATGCTCGATATGAGCTTCCCGTCCTTGTCGAGCACGCCGGCCTCGTCCGTGAGGATGATGAGCTTCTCTACCCTGAGCGTGCCTGCTATGCCCGCGGCCACGGTATCGGCGTTGATGTTGTAGGTGAGCCCGTCGTCGCCCACGCCCGACGGCGCGATGACAGCCACGTACCCGGCCTTCTCCACGGCATCGATGATGCCGGGGTCTATGTCCTGCACCTCGCCTACGTGCCCCATGTCCAGGTCGTTGGTCACGGTGCCGTCTTCGTGTTTGCGCTTGGAGTAGAGCTTCTTGGCCCGGATGAGGCCGCCGTCCTTGCCGGACAGGCCCACGGCCCTGCCGCCCTCAGCGTTGATGAGGTGCACGATCTCCTTGTTTATGCCGCCCGCCAGCACCATCTCCACCACGTCCATGGTCCTGGCGTCCGTAACGCGCTTGCCTTCGATGAAGGTGGACTTGATGCCCATCTGGTCGAGGACCGAGCTGATCTGAGGCCCGCCGCCGTGCACCACCACCACCTGGATGCCGATGTACTGGAACAGGATGATCTGCCGGGCGAAGAGCCGCTTCAGCTCGGGGTCCACCATGGCGTGGCCCCCGTACTTCACCACGATCCTCCTGCCGCGGAAATCCCTGATGTAGGGGAGCGCCTCCACCAGGACCTTTGCCCTCTGAATGGCCTCTTTCATCAGCGTTCCTTTCACCGCTCAGGCAGCCGTTATGCGGAAAAAAACCGCAGGCCGGACGTCTGGAGCCCCGTATCCCGGGAAAGCAGTTTTTTTACCGAACTCCGCTGGAAAATGGAAGGACAAAATGGTTCGGTGTTTTCCCTGATTACATGGGACGGTGCCGGGGTTCGGCAGCTACGCCTCGAGCCGGTGCACGTTGGGTGCAGATGCCCGGAATTCGTCCCTGAGGACGCGGTCGAGGTTCTTCTCGGACGCGGTCCTGGGTATCTCGGATACCACCTGGAGGTACTGGGGCAGGCTCTGCCTGTCCAGGCTCTTCTGCAGGGCCCGGAGCACCCTGCCGGGATCGATGACCGCCCCCGGCGCGGGCACCACCGCGGCCACGATGTCGCTCTCGCCCGGCGCCCCTGTGGCGGCGGGGATGCCGTACACGCACACGTCCGTCACCTCGGCGAGGTCGGCCAGGGCCTTCTCTACGTACTCGGGCTGGATGAAGTCGCCGTGCCGCCTGAGGCCCCCGCCCTTGCGGAAATCGAAGTAGAGCCAGCCGCCAGTGTCCTTGTGGCACATGTCCCCTGTGCGGAGCAGCCCGCCCCGTGTCTTTTCCTCGGACGCCTTCTTCCTGCCCAGGTACTCCACCTCCACCGGGCCCTGCTTCTGCGCCACCACGAGCTCTCCGATCTCGCCGGGGGCGCACTCCGAGTCGTCCTCTCGGAGGATCTTCATCTCCATGACCCCTTCGATGGGCTTGCCGAAAGAGCCCACCGGTCCGACCCCTGGCGGGTTGTGGGCGAACCCCCCTTCCACCGCTCCGTACCACTCGTGAATCCTCACGTTGAAGCGCCTCTCGAAGTCGGTCCAGATGCTCCTGGGCGTGCCCGAGCTGAGCACCACGCGCACCGGGTTGTCCGCATCGTCGGGCCGGGCCGGCTCGCCGTAGAGGCCCATCATCATGCCGCCCAGCAGAGAGAACGAGGTGCACCCGTGGGAGCGGCAGATGTCCCAGAGCCGGCTCTTGGTGAAGGTGCGGCTGATGACGCACGGGATACAGAGCATGATGGAGGGCACCATGGTCACGGCCTGGGCGTTCCCGTGGGTGAGCGACAGGCCCGTGTAGAGCCTGTCGTCACTGGTGTACTGCCAGATGAACTGGGCGAGCATCTTGAACAGGGGCATGCGGTTGGCCTTGACCACCACGCCCTTGGGGTCGCCCGTGGTGCCTGAGGTGTAGATCACCTCGAAGGGCGCGTTCGCGTCCAGGCAGCGGTCGTCCGGCACCCCGGCCTCGGGGCCCGAGAGGATCTCGTTCAGGGAGGGGTACCCGTCCCGGTGGGGCTCCATGAACCCCTGCTTGTAGGCAACGCCCAGCACCCTGACCCCGGGCAGACCGGCGAGTGCCGCCTCCACCCCGGGGGCGAACTCGTTGGTGAACAGGATGCCCTTGGACCGGGAGTCGGCGATCTGGTAGGAGAGCTTGCCGCCTTTGGACCTCGGGTCGATGGGCACGGCCACGGCCCCTATGAGCGCGGCCGCCATGAGGCTGTAGAGGAACTCGGGGTGGTTCCGCATGACCAGGCTGAACCGGTCTCCCCTTCCGATGCCATGATCTCGGAGCACCTTTGCGATGCGGCACCCGTTCAGGAACAGGTCTGCATAGGTCACCACCTCATCAGAAAAGCCCGGGCCGTTCTCGAAGGTGATGAGGGGGAAGTCCGGGGTCTGCTCGCATTTCAGCATGAGCTCATCGAAGATCAGTCCAGCCTGTTCCGCCATATAGCCTCCCATCGCGTCAGGTCATTGCAGAAGAACGTGCCGTCCATGCGGCGCAGGGACATGGTACCACACGGGTTCCTGCGTGACAACCGAAGGCACATGGCTGTTGACACCTGCGCCACGTGCGTGCCATTATCTCCCAAGCTTTTCCGGAGTGAGGCGCATGGGACTGAAGGCCCTGGGAGACAATACGAAGCTCATCGTCATCGGCGTTGCCGTGGTGTTCGGCTTCATCTTCATCCTCCAGAACTTCGAGCAGACCTCCTTCCAGTTCCTCATCTGGACGCTCTTTTCGGCGCCCAAGTGGATTGTGGTGTCGGGCACCTTCGTCCTGGGCTTCGCCTTCGGCTTCCTCATGGGCAAGAAGAAGAGCTGACACGCCGGGACTTCCCCCATACTGCCCTGCAATTTTTTCCCATGCACAACTTCCTGCTTGACAGTTCATCGTTCCCGGCATATGAGTGCTGCACATCTGAAATATGAATATATCTGACACGAATCTTGCGTTGCGAACGGTACCTTCGGATACACTTCCGGATACACTTCTCTAAGCAATCATTCTCCCGTCGATACATTCCTCTTTCAGAAATACACACACAGGGCCCATCGCTTGCCAAGCAGGGCACCTGGAATACGAGGTTATTCATGGCAGCAGGAACAGTGAAGTGGTTCAACGAGTCCAAGGGTTTCGGTTTCATCACGTCTGATGGCGGCGGGGATGTCTTCGTGCACTATTCATCCATCAGCCAGGAGGGCTTCAAGACCCTCGAGGAGGGTCAGCGGGTCACGTTCGACGTGACGAACGGACCGAAGGGCCCCCAGGCGTCCAACGTCCGCAAGTCCTAGAGAAGCGCTTTCAGGGGCGGACGTCAGTCCGCCCCTTGCTCTTGAATCTCAATCTTAGGGATCATACTGATCTTCTGTACATTTGTCGTCGATGCCCGGCCTCAATGATACAGACAACAAGTTCCTTGTCTCTCACCTCATAGAGAATGCGGTAATCTCCCACGCGAACCCGGTAGACATCATCCGCGCCTTTCAGTTTCTCGGAACCGGACGGCCTCGGGTCATCTTTCAATGCATCAATGGCCGGTGACACGCGCGTCTGGACATCCCGCGGCAGCTTGCGGAAGGCACGCGCTGCATGCTGGGTGAACTTGATCACATAGGGCATTACAAGCCGAGTTCCTTCTTGAGGTCATCCCAGAGGACCTCTTCTTCCGGTTCGGCCTTGATCTTCCTGATGGTTTCCATGTCCGCCCTGTCTTCTATGGCCCGCAGGAGCTCATAGTCCTCCACGGAGACAATCACGGCGACATCCTTTCCCCTGCGGTGCAGGGCTATCCTGTCACCGCCATAGGCCACCCTGTTCAGGGCATCGGCTGTATCCTTCCTGAGATCACTGGTTGAAAGGCGGATCATGGTCTTGCTCCTTTTGTATCTTTTGTACATAATGTACTATATCGGCGGAAAAGGGAAAAATCAACAGGTATCATCGCGATCCGACAACGTCCTGATTTTTTAAGAACGAGACAGGGAATGCTCTCAGGATCAAAAACGGAATTTTCCGTTCTCTTGTCATGACAGAACAGGCAGGATGGACATGAAGCCAGTCCTGCCTGTTCTGTTTTTACATCCTCTCGATGATCGCCCTGCCGAACTCCGAGCACTTGAGCAGGGTCGCGCCCTCCATCTGGCGCTCCAGGTCGTAGGTGACCTGTTTGTCCGCAATGGCCTTCTCCAGGCCCTTGCGCACGAGCCCTGCGGCCTCGTCCCAGCCCAGGTAGTCAAACATCATGGCGCCTGAGAGGATCAGCGAACCCGGGTTGATCTTGTCCTGGCCCGCGTACTTGGGCGCGGTGCCGTGGGTTGCCTCGAACACGGCGAAGGGGATGCCGATGTTGGCGCCCGGCGCCATGCCGAGCCCGCCCACCTGCGCCGCAAGCGCGTCCGAGATGAAGTCGCCGATGAGGTTTGGCACGGCCAGCACGTCGTACTCCGCGGGCCTCAGCAGCACCTGCTGGAACATGGAGTCCGCGATCCGGTCGTTGACGAGGATCTTCCCCTCGGGAAGCTTCCCCCCAAAGTTCTTGTTCAGGTCGGCCTCCGTGACGATCACTTCGCCGAACTCCTCTCTGGCCAGCTCGTAGCCCCAGTCGCGGAACGCGCCCTCGGTGAACTTCATGATGTTTCCTTTGTGCACGAGCGTCACGGTCTTCTTGTGGTGCTTGATGGCGTACTCGATGGCCATGCGCACGAGCCGCCTGGTTCCTGTGGCGGAAATCGGCTTGATGCCGATGCCCGAGTCCTCCCGGATGTGCGTGCCCATCTCGTTGTTGAGGAAGTCGATGACCTTCTTCACCTCTGTGCTCCCCCGGGACCACTCGATGCCCGCGTACAGGTCCTCGGTGTTCTCCCGGAAGACCGTGATGTCCACGAGCTCAGGCCGCTTCACCGGCGCGGGCGTGCCCGCGTAGTACTTCACGGGCCTGATGCACGCGAACAGGTCCAGGATCTGGCGCAGAGCCACGTTCAGGCTTCTCATGCCTCCGCCCACGGGGGTGGTGAGCGGGCCCTTGATGCCCACGATGTACTCCCTGAACGCCGCGATGGTCGCCTCCGGCAGGTAGGTGCCGAACTTGGCGTTGGCCTTCTCGCCCGCGTAGATCTCCTTCCAGGCGACCTTCCGCTTCCCGGCGTAGGCCTTCGCCACGGCGGCGTCGAAGACCGCCTGCGAGGCGGCCCAGATGTCCGGGCCAACGCCGTCGCCCTCGATGTAGGGGATGACGGGGTCGTCGGGTATGCTCAGCGCATTGTTCACAAACGTGATCCTGGTGCCTGCCATGTCGTTCCTTTCCTGCAATCGATTATTTCCCGTACTCCTGGTTCCGGTGCAGCTCCTCCCAGAGGACCCGCTGGTACTTCTGCAGGTCCGTGGGGCTCATGCTCGTGCCGCGGGCCTCGTACATGCTCTGGATGGCCTTGACCACGTCCTCGAACCGGATGTCGAGCCCCAGGATGCCCACCATGTCGAGGTCGTCGTTCAGGATGGGGGCGGACACCGTCATGATGAGCGCGCCCGTGATGCGCGAGGTGGTGAGGCCGCCCACGTGGAGCTTCCCGTCGGAGCTGGTCTTGATGAACCAGTCCCTATCCGAGCAGTCCTCGTTCTCCTTCATCTTGTGCTGGAACTGTCCCCTGAACTCGGGCTGGGTGATGTTCCTGGTGATCTTGATCCCCTTCAAATCCGTGACATAGGCGAACTGGATGAAGGGGTACTCCTTGATGAACTCGGTGATGACCGGCTCCTGCTTCTTCGGGTTCATGGCCTTCATGTCGTCGTTCTCCAGGAGCTTCTCGATGAGCTGGCTCGCATACTCCCGCGCCTCGTACTTGATGAGGTCGAAGCCGGACAGGAAGAGGTGCGGCATGAACCTGCTGGCGAGCTTCTCCAGCTCCTCGTCGGAAAGCGAGGTGTTGCGGCCGTCCTCGTACTCCTTCACCACCTGCTGGTACATGCGGCTGATGCCCGGGTGGCGCTTGTCGATGCGTTCCGCGTCCTTGAGCTTGAAGTGCGAGTTCACCCAGTGGGCGAGTCCGGCCTTGCCGGACTTGTCGGTGATGGCGATCTCGATGGGACGGTTCAGGATCTTCGCCGTGTCGAAGATGTTGTATATCTCCTCGTTCTTCACCAGCCCGTCCGCATGGATACCCGCCCGGGTCACGTTGAAGTTCCTGCCCACGAAGGGGTAGTTGCCCGGTATGTGGCAGCCCATGTCCGTGGCCACGTACTCGGCCAGCTCGGTGATGGCCCGGGTGTCGATGCTCTCGTCGTCGTGACCGCGGAGCGAAAGGTACTCAAAGACCATGGCCTCCACCGGGGTGTTGCCCGTGCGCTCGCCGAACCCGAAGATGGCGCAGTTGACCGCCGAGCACCCGTAGAGCCACGCCGTGGTGGCGTTCACCACCACCTTGTGGAAGTCGTTGTGGCCGTGCCACTCCAGCAGGGCCGGCGGCACGCCCGCGTCGTCGATGAAGGCCCGCACGAGCTTGTCCACGGACCTCGGCAAAGCCGCGCCCGGGAAGGTGACCCCGTAGCCCATGGTGTCGCAGAGCCGCACCTTCACGTCCATGCCGGACTCCTCGCGGAGCCTCATGAGCTCCCGGGCGAACGGGATGCAGAACCCGTAGATGTCGGCCCGGGTCACGTCCTCGAAGTGGCAGCGGGGCGTGATGCCCTGGCCGAGGGCCTCCTTGACGATGCCCAGGTAGTCGTCCAGTGCCTTGCGCCGAGACTGCCCCAGTTTGAGGAAGATGTGGTAGTCGGACACCGAGGTGAGGATGCCGGTCTCCTCGATGCCCATGGCCCGGACGAGCCTGAGGTCGTCCTTGTGGGCCCTGATCCACGCGGTCACCCTGGGGAAGTTGTACCCCTTTGCCAGGCAGGCCTCCACGGCGGCCTTGTCCTTCCTGGTGTAGAGGAAGAACTCGCTTGCCCGGATGAGGCCCGAATCGCCCCCGATGCGGTGGAGGAAGTCGTAGATGCGCTCGATCTGCTCCACCGTGAAGGGCGTCATGGACTGCTGGCCGTCCCGGAAGGTGGTGTCGGTGATGAAGATATCATCTGCGGGCGCCATGGGGACCAGCCGCAGGTCGAAGTCGATCTTGGGCACCTCGCCGTAGTTGAACAGGGCCCGGTAGTAGTTGCCCTTCTCGATATCCTGGATGCCGGTGGCGTAGTTCCTGCCCGGGGTGTAGTAGAACACCTTCTTTTCGGGGTCCCATCTGGCCATGCTATTTCTTCTTTCCCTTGGGCGTGTAGGATTCCTTGGGGATCCTGTCCGGCTCCGGGGCGCCGGCCTCCCTGCGGGCATCAACGATCTCCTCCAGGGACATGTCCCTGGGGATCTTCAAATCCTGCCCCGCGTAGAGCACCTTGGGGTCCTTGATCTGGTCGCGGTTGGCCTTGTAGATGAGCGGCCACATGAACGAGTCGTTGTAGATCTCGTGGCGGCCGGCGATGCCCGGCAGGGTGTCGCCCTTCTTCACCAGGTAGACCACGGGGTAGACGTCCAGGACGGACGGCTCCGAGCCCTTCTGGATCTCGTCGCGCTTGACCGCGATCTCCGCGCCGATCTCCTCGAGCTTCTTCTGCTTCTCCTCGGCGGTCTTCTGCACCGCCTCCTTGTAGGCGTTGCCGAACCTCTCCGCCAGGGAGCGCACCTGGGCGGTGTCGCGGTCCGCGTAGGCCCTCTGCATGTCGAGATACATCAGGAGCAGGGAAAAGGACTCCTTCCTGGCATACTCGAACCCCGAGATCTCCACGACCTTGGCGAGCTGTCCGGAGGCCTCCTTCAACGCGGAGAGCGCCTCCCGGTCGGCCTCGTCGAACCGCCTCAGCGCGCTCACGAAGGCCTGGGCGGCGGCCTCGTCATCCTCGTCATCAAGGGCGTCCAGCCCCTTCCTCAGGTCGGCAACACCCTGCTTCAGCGCCTCCTGCCGGGGGTCGGGCGTACCCGCCTGTTCGGTTGGCTTGGCCGTGGCGCACCCGAAGAGCACCAGCGCTGCGAGGCATGCCCCGATGAACTGTTTCATCTGTCGTCCTCTCCAATCTTCAGTCCGAGCTCTGCAAGCTGGCGCGGGTCAACCTCGGAGGGGGCGTCCGTCATGGTGCAGTACGCCTTCTGGGTCTTGGGGAAGGCGATGACGTCCCGGATGCTCGTGGTGCCGGCCAGCAGCATGATGAGCCGGTCGAGCCCGAAGGCGATGCCCCCGTGGGGCGGGGCGCCGTACTGCAGGGCGTCCAGGAGGAACCCGAACTTGATCCGCGCCTGCTCCTCGCTCAGCCCCAGCACCTTGAATACCTGCTGCTGGACCTGCTGGTTGTGGATCCGGATGCTGCCGCCCCCCACCTCGTAGCCGTTGATGACCATGTCGTAGGCCTGGGCCTTGACCTTGCCGGGATCGGTCCCGAGCAGGGGCAGGTCCTCGAGGACCGGCGACGTGAAGGGGTGGTGTACCGACACCAGCCTGCCCTCCTCCTCGCTCCAGTCCATGAGGGGGAAGTCGATGACCCACAGGGGCGCGAAGGTGTCCTGGGGGATGAGGTCCAGCCGCTCGGCCAGGTGGAGGCGCAGCGCCGCCAGGCTCGCGTCCACCACCGGCTTCCGGTCCGCCACGAAGAGCGCCACGTCGCCCACGTCCATGCCGAGGCGGTGGGCGATACCCGCGAGCTGCCCGTCCTTGAAGAACTTGGTGAGCGTAGACTTCCACCCGTCCTCCTCGAGTCTTGCCCAGAGCACCCCCTTGGCGCCGTAGTCGGCGATGGCTCCCTGGAGGGAGTCCAGGTCCTTCCTGCTCAGGTTGTGCGGCGCCTTCACCGCGATGGCCTTCACGGCCCCGCCTTCGGCCACGGCCTGGGTGAACACGCGGAAGTCCGAGGTTGCCGCGATGTCCGACACGTCGCAGAGCAGCATGCCGAAGCGGGTGTCGGGCCTGTCCGTTCCGTAGATCGCCATGGCCTCGGCGTAGCTGAGCCTCGGGAAGGGCCTCTTCAGCTCGATGCCCTTGGTCTCCCGGAACAGGGTGACGATCATGCCCTCGGTGACGTCCAGTACGTCGTCCCTGGTGACGAATGACATCTCGATATCGATCTGGGTGAACTCGGGCTGCCGGTCGGCCCGCAGGTCCTCGTCGCGGAAGCACTTCACGATCTGGTAGTACCGGTCGAACCCTGAAACCATGAGGAGCTGCTTGAAGAGCTGGGGCGACTGGGGAAGGGCGTAGCACTTGCCCGGGAAGATCCTGCTCGGAACCAGATAGTCCCGCGCGCCCTCGGGGGTGCTCTTGGTGAGCACCGGGGTCTCCACGTCGATGAACCCGTGGCCGTCCAGGTACCTGCGCACGCTGGAAGCGGCCTGGTGGCGGAGCAGGATGTTCTGCTGCAGGGACGGCCGCCTGAGGTCGAGGTAGCGGTGCTTGAGCCTGAGGGTGTCGTTCACCTCCACCCCGTCCTCGATGACAAAGGGCGGAGTCAAGGCCTCGTTGAAGACCACCACGTCATGGGCCGTGACCTCCACGTCGCCCGTCTTCATGGCGGGGTTACGCATCTCTTCGGGCCTCTTGGCCAGCGCACCGGTGACGCCGATGCAGAATTCGCCCCGCAGGGTGTGGGCCACGGCGTGGGCCTTGGGCTGGTCCTCGGGGTTGCAGACCACCTGGGCGATGCCGGTGCGGTCGCGGATGTCTATGAAGATGAGGCCCCCCAGGTCCCTCCTGCGCTGGACCCAGCCGAACAGGGTCACCTCGGTCCCCTCTGGGACATGGTTGATCTCGCCGCAGTAGTGTGTCCGCTTCAGATTCTGCACGCCGCTCGTCACGCTCTCTCTCCTTTGTTCTCAGCAAGCATGGATGTGATCTCCTGTATGACCCCGCTCCTGGTGATCTTCGCCTGGGAGGCGCTCTGCATGTCGCGGACGGTGAGCGTCCCGCTCGCGAGCTCCTCCTCGCCGATGATGGCGCACAGGGGGTATCCGGCCCTGTCCGCCCGGCGCATCTGTGCCTTGAAGCTCCTGCCGAAGGCCGCCTCGGCCGGTATGCCCGCGGCGCGGAGCTCTGCGATGAGGCCGAGGGCCGCGAGCTCCACCGCGGGGTCGGCCTGGGCCACCACGAAGCAGCCGCTGACCCTGTCCTGCACCTCGCCCATGAGCATGATCAGGCGCTCCATGCCGAAGGCGAAGCCTATGCCTCCCACAGGAGGCCCGCCCAGGATGCTCAGCAGGTCGTCATACCTGCCTCCCCCCGCCACCGCGTTCTGCGACCCGAGGCCGACGGCCGTGATCTCGAAGGTGGTGCGGGTATAGTAGTCGAGGCCTCTGACCAACCTGGGATTCCGCTCGAACCGGACGCCGAAGACATGGAGGCCCTTGAGGACCCCGTCGAAGTGCCCCCTGCATGCATCGCACAGGTATGCCTCCATGGAGGGCGCACCCTGCACGGCCTGTCTGCACGATTCCACCTTGCAGTCGAGCACCCGCAGGGGGTTCGTGTGCATGCGGCGCATGCAGTCGCCGCAGAGCACGTCCTGCTTCGACGCGAGGAACTCCTCCAGGGCCCCCTTGAAGCCGGGCCTGCAGGCCTTGCAGCCGAGCGAGTTCACCTCCATGAGCAGCGCATCCCTGCCCAGGACGGCGCTCGCCAGGTCATAGGCAAGCGCCAGGGTCTCGGCGTCGGCGAAGGGGCCGTCCTCGCCCAGTCGCTCGGCATTGATCTGGTGGAACTGGCGGTACCTGCCCTTCTGAGGACGCTCGTAGCGGAACATGGGCCCTATGCTGTAGAGCTTCTGCACCGGGTCCGCGTTCAGCAGGCCGTGCTCGATGACGGACCGAAGCACGCATGCCGTGGCCTCGGGCCGCAACGTCACCGAGTCGCCGCCCTTGTCCGTGAAGGTGTACATCTGCTTCTCCACCACGTCGGTGTCGTCGCCGATGCCCCGCAGGAACAGCTCGGTGCGCTCCATCACGGGAGGCCTGAGCTCGCTGAAGCCGTACAGCGAGAAGATCCGGCGCGCGGTGTCCTCCACGAGGCGCCACCTGGCGGCCTCTCTGGGCAGGATGTCGTTCATGCCGCGGATGGCCTTGATGTCCATCAGAGACCCCGGGCCCACTCGGGCCTGATCAACCTCGAGGACATGTCGGCAAGCGCCGTGTCGATGAGCCTGAGGATCTCCCCCTTGTCCCGGGGCAGGGTCCCGCTGATGGGCAGGTAGTTGGATGCGTGCTCGGATCCGAACTTGCAGTTCGTGAGCGTGAGGTCCTCCACGAACCACCGCACCTCCTGGAGCGACTGGCGCTTGTCGATGAGCTTGAAGCCGCCGCCCATGATCTCCTCCTCGTAGAGCTTCTCGTAGGGGCCCAGCATGAGGGTGAGCGTGGCCAGGAAATGGGGATCGATGGCGTTGGCCACCTTCGCCGAGTCCTTGATGTGGTCGTAGCTGCCCTCCACGCCGCCCAGACCCAGGATGATGAAGGTGGACATGCGCAGGCCCGCGTCGATGGCCTTGCGGCACACCTCGACGATCCCGTCGGCGGTGGCGCCCTTCCTGATCTTCTTCAGAAGCCTGTCGTTGCCCGTCTCGATGCCCAGGTAGAGCACGTCGAGCTTGCGGGCCCTGAACTCCTGCAGCTCGTGCAGGGTCTTGAGCCTGAGGTTCGTGGGGCCTGCATAGGTGCTGATGCGCTCCAGAGCGGGGAAGCTCCGGTTCATGAGGTCGAGGACCCGCAGGAGGTGGTCCGTGGGCGCGGCCAGGGGATCGCCATCGGCCAGGAAGATCTTCCGGGTGTCGGGGTAGCGCCGGGACATCTCCATGACGTCGCGTTCGATGTCTTCAAAGGGCCGCACCAGGTAGTCCTTGGTCTTGTACATGGCGCAGAACACGCACCGGTTCCACGAGCAGCCGAGCGTCACCTGGAAGATGAGCGAGCGCGCCTCGGAAGGCGGCCTGAACAGGGGCATGTCGTATTCCATGGGTCGTCTCCTTCAGATGCCTCTCAGGGTGTCCGTTCCCTCTGTAGGGATGCCCCGCGGACTCGTCACAGATGGATTCCGGTCATGCGCCGGTCCGGGAAGACCCGAGGCGCACCTCGAGCGCGCGGTATCCTTACCAAGTGCAATAGAAAACCATATCATGGAAAAAATATCAATGCATAATAGGGACCGGTCACGTCCCGCCCTTGCCTCACCGGGGATAGTCCTGGGGTTTGTAGGGCTTGATGTCCAGGATGGGGGTGTCGTCGAGGAGGTCCACGTTGTGCACGTGCAGCAGGTTGCCCTCGACCGAAACGAGCCTCAGGATGGACAGCCCGATGCCGTTGGGCCGGTTCGGGGAGCACAGGCTGAACACCCCACGCAGCTCGCCCACGCCCCGGCGTTTCTGCCTGAGGTCATAGCCTTTCGCCCTGTGGAAGTGGAACAGCACCACGATGTATTCGTACTCTTCGAGGTTCGCCAGGCCTTCGGCATAGGGGTCGAACACCTCGATGACTCCCGCCACATCCGACTCGGTGTAGTACTTGGGCGCCGTCTCTGAATCGTTCAGTTCGCAGTGCATGACCCCGATGGGGGAAAAGGTGATCTCCATGGCCATGTTGTACCCCATTTCCGTCCGCGAGGAAACACGGCCCTTCTGTCAGAGGCTAAGACCCTTCCCGGCGGCCGGGGACCTCCCTCCTTGTATTGATGATCGGGAGGGATTACAATCGCATCGGACAGACCGCTGGTGCCCGCAGTCTGCCTGGCCCGGCAGCCCTTCGTGGAGGAAACGAATACGCCCATTGCGTTGCATTACGGGGGGATCCTGAAGGACTACATCGCCTTCATAGATCCCAGGCTGGGCACCGGGCCAACGGTGATCGAGGCATCGACGGGGTGTTTCGAAAGGCTCGGATACAGGGGGCGTGAAGATCTCCATCGAGAAGACCATCACGCCGAAGCTCTCCGTGTCATGGAAAAGACCGCACACCACGCTTGCCGTGGCGCCCCGCATGGTCTGTTCCCTGTCTGCGGGCAGCGCCACCGTGCAGCTGCATGATCAGGGGGATGATTCTGTACTGGTGCAGAACCACAGAGATGGGACATCCGTTCACCCCGTGCTGTCCGTGACCGCGGGCATTCCCCATCTATGGGATTAGCGAGGACGAGACGATTCCCTTCTGGGCATATCTCCGCCATCAGACGATCCTGGCACCGCGCTCGGCCAGAAGTTCGCGCAGCACCGAGCGGTGGCAGCGCGCCTCGTCTGCGCAGTAGCACCCCACCGATAAGTCCGCATGGTGGGACAGTGCGGCGAGCAGGTCGAGGACCCGGCTTTTCTCCGGGCTCTTCATCTCGGCGCGGTATCTCCTCACGAAGGACCGCCACGCCGCATCGTCCTTCGATGCCTGCGCCTCCTTGACGAGTTCTTCGCTGGGCGCCAGGTTGGGGAGCCACACATCATAGAAGTCGCGCGACGCGAACTCCCCCCTGGGCACCCCCCGGGGCGGGCGCCTCACCGTGCCGATGCGCAGACCCTCTCCCGGGGTGCGGGGGCTTCCGAGCCGGACGATACGCAGGGCCATGCCGGTCCTCCCTTTCACGGAACAGGTCCTCTCTGGAGAACCCTCAAGAGAGAGTATACTCCTTGACCCCGATTGTTTCACCTCCTATAAAAGTTCCATGCGCGAACCTGAACACCTCGTGATCAGGCCCCCTTCCGAAGCCCGGAGCCTCCTGGTGAGGGTCGTGCGGGGGTGCAACTGGAACCGCTGCAACTTCTGCGGGATCTACGACTTCTTCGACACGCCGTTCTCCGAGCGGAGCCTGGACGAGGTGCTCCAGGACATCGACGCGCTCCACGGCATGTACGGGGACATCTTCAGGACCGCCTTCCTGGGGGATGCCAATCCCCTGCACCTGCCCGCCGACTTCCTGGTGACGGTCCTGTCTCACCTGCGGAGGACCTTTCCCAAGCTGGAGCGTGTGACATCCTACGCCCGGGCGTCGAGCCTTGCGAAAAAGACCGCAGAGGATCTGAAGGCAATCCATGACGCGGGCCTGGACCGGGTGCACGTGGGCATGGAGAGCGGCTCGGACGCGGTGCTCAGACTGCAGAAGAAGGGCACCAGCCAGGCCCAGCTCATCGATGCGGGGAAGAAGACGGTTGTCTCCGGCATGGAGCTGTCCTACTACTTCCTCCTCGGCCTGGGCGGGCAGACGCTCTGGGAGGACCACGTGAGGGGATCCGCCCTGGTGCTCAACGAGGTGAAGCCGCATTTCGCAAGGGTGCGCAGGCTCTGGATCCACCCCATGTCCCGGCTCATGGACAAGATCCGCACAGGCGAGTTCGTCGAGCAGACCCCCGAGGGCACAGTGATCGAGCTGCGCGACCTCGTCGCTGGTCTGACGCCCTCGCCCATGGTGTTCACGTGCGACCACGCGAACAACTACATCCAGGTCCACGGGAGGATCGACCACGACAAGGACGCCATGCTCGGGGAGATCGATGCGTTCCTCGCCCTGCCCGAGGCGCGCCGCCGGGAGCACTACCGGGCCGTTCCATCCGTGATCTGAGCAGTTTTCCCTTGACTTATCCGGCATATTTCTTTAAAGCCCTGAGTCTATGGCAGCAAGGCAGCAGACCACATCGTTCGGGTTTTTCTTTTTTGATTAGGTCTACCTGCGTGTAAGCTTTTTTTCAGATCTAGTCAAAAAAAGCCGTAGGTAGACCGGTTCCGTCTACCTGCGGCTTTTTTTTATGCACAGAGGTGCGAAAAGGACGGGTATGAAAATCAAACTGGCAAGGGAGGAGATGCAATGAAGAGAGTCATGACACGTGTACTGATCATGGGGGTTCTGCTGCTTGCCGCGTGCATCGCATGGGCACCTGCAGCGCAGGCCAAGGACATCAAGGTGGGCGCGGCCATCAACCTCACGGGTCCGGCGTCCACCTGGGGCCAGTACCACGCCAAGGGCCACCAGGACTACTTCAGGTACGTCAACGAGGTCAAGGGCGGCGTCAAGGGCAACAAGATCACCATGATCACCGTGGACACCGCGTACAAGCCGGCCGAGGCCGTGGCCGCGGTGCGGAAGTTCGCCATGCAGGAGAAGGTGGACATGATCGCCACCTGGGGCGCGGGCGAGGGACTCCAGGCAAAGCCGCTCCTCCAGGAGTACAAGATCCCCGCCATCAACTACTCCACTGCCTGGGAGCTCATGCAGCCGCCCATCGACTACATGTACCTGCCGTTCGGCACCTACAAGCTCGACTGCGCCGTGGTCATGGAATACATCGCTGCCGTGCACAAGGGGAAGGGGAAACCCAAGATCGGCCTGCTCACCTACAACAACCCCTACGGCAAGTCCATCCACGAGCCGAGCAGGGAATACGCCAGGGCCAAGAACATCGACATCGTGTCCATCGAGGAGTTCCCTCCCCAGACAGTGGACCTCACCACAGAACTCCTCAGGCTCAAGCAGAAGGGCGCGGAGTACGTGTTCATCCAGATGCTCCCGGCCGCCATCATCAGCACGCTCAAGAGCGCGGACCGCATCGGCTACAACCCCATGTTCATTGGAACCTGGACATCCACTGACCCTGACTTCTTCAAGAACGGTCAGGGGCTCATCCGCGACCGCGTGAAGATGCAGTTCTGCGGCGGCCTGCCCTCGGACAAGGTCGAGGGCATGAAGGTCATGGAAGAGCTCTGGAAGCGCTACAAGACCGTGGAGTCCTTTGACACCGCCTACTGGGAAGGCGTGGTGGTGGGTATGATCATGGAGCGCGCGTTCATCAGGGCCACGGAGAAATTCGGGAGCGTCACGCCCGAGAACGTCAACAAGGCCATGGAGTCCTTCCGGAACGAGGACTTCGGCGGCCTGATGCCGAACGTCACCTACACCGCCACGGATCACAGCGCCTCCTTCAGGGGAAGGATCGTACAGATCCACGAGAACGGCACCTTCACCCCGCTCACCAACCTGTTCACCCCGGGCAAGGAGAAGATCAGGCTCCTGAAGGTGAAATAAACCGCATAAGGCTTTTTTGTGAGGGCATTCAGAGGGCAACCACGAATATTCACCGCCGAGAAGATGGCGGGCAGGCAGGCCGAGCTCGAAGTCAGAGGCCTGTCGCTCGCCTTCGGTGGCATCCAGGCCATCAAGGACGTGAGCCTGTCCGTGCACACGGGCGAGCTCGTGGCCGTCATCGGACCCAACGGCGCGGGCAAGACAAGCCTGCTCAACTGCATCACCGGCTTCTACCGCGCCACCTCGGGCGACATCACCTTCAACGGGAAGAGCATCGTGAACATGCACACCCACAAACTCACCTCCTTAGGGATCGGCCGCACCTTCCAGAACATCGAGCTCTTCCCCGGCATGACCGTGCTGCAGAACATGCTGCTCGCCCGGCACACCCGCTCCAAGTACAACTTCGGTCTGGCCTGCCTCTACGCACCCGCAGTGAAGCGCGAAGAGGTGCGCCACCACGAGATCCTGGAGGAGATCATCGACTTCCTGGAGATGCAGTCCATCCGCAAGGAGCTCGTGGGATCGCTCCCCTACGGCATGCGCAAGCGCGTGGAGCTGGGTCGCGCCCTTGCGTCCGAGCCCAGCCTGCTCGTGCTGGACGAGCCCTTTGCCGGCATGACGCTGGAGGAGAAAGAGGACATGGTGCGCTTCCTGCTCGAGCTCCACGATGGCTGGGGCCAGACCATGATCCTGGTGGAGCACGACATGTCCATCGTCATGAGCATCTCGGAGCGCGTCATCGTGCTCAACTTCGGGGAGAAGCTCGCCGAGGGGCTGCCGGAGGAGATCCAGGACCACCCGGACGTCATCAGGGCCTACCTGGGCGACACCATGGACCTGGGGCTCGGCGCTTCCGAGGGGGCATAGGACAGGACCATGGCCCGGCACGCACCCTCCGGACGGAAGATCCCGACCGACCATCTCGAGAAGATGGAAGGCCGCACCCTGCCCCAGATTCTGGCCATGCAGGCCGAGCTCTTCGGAAGGGAGCACATCGCCATCAGGGAA
The DNA here is from genome assembly GCA_029547045.1 of Deltaproteobacteria bacterium. Taxonomy (GTDB): domain Bacteria; phylum Desulfobacterota; class Desulfomonilia; order UBA1062; family UBA1062; genus MWEI01. Next base: position 17,974 of record JAKPQL010000117.1, read on the forward strand.
AAGGCCTACGGCATCTGGCAGGCCCATACCTGGGAAGACTACCTGCGCTACGCCAGGTACACAGGCCTCGGGCTCAAGGCCCTGGGGCTCACGCGCCACGACCACGTGGCCATGATCGTGAACAACCACCCCGAGTGGCTCTTCACCCAGCTTGGCGCCCAGGCGTTCGGGGCGGTCACGCTGAACCTCTTCACCTCGGCCGTGGCCCCGGAGCTGGCCGGAGCCCTGGCCCGCATCCAGGCGGGCTTCGTCATCGTGCAGGACCAGGAGCAGGTGGACAAGCTTCTGGAGCAGACCGCGAACCTGCCCCACCTCAAGGCCATCATCTACATCGACCCCACGGGCATGCGCGGCTATGCGGGCAACAGGCTCCTCATGAGCTTCAAGGACCTGCTGGAACTGGGGAAAATACACGAGGCCAGGCACCCGGGCCTGTTCCTGGACGAGCTCGCCAAGGGCAAGGCCGACGAAACGGCGCACATGATCATGACCTCGGGCACCACGGGCGTGTCCAAGCTCGCCATGCTGTCCCACCGGAATTACGCGGCCATGGGAAGGAAGTGGATCGCGTCCGCCCCTGTCACCATCGGCGCCAACTGGCTCTCCATGACGCCGCCCGCGTGGATCGTGGACCAGATGTGGGCCTTCGGCGTGTCGCTCCTGGGCGGCATGACCATGAACTTTCCCGAGACCCCCGAGACCGTGACCGCGGACTTCCGCGACATCGGGCCGTCGCTCCTCATCTCATCATCGAGATTCTGGGAGGACCTGGCTTCCAGGATCAGGGTCAAGGTCGACGACGCCGGCCCCGTCCACCGGGCAGCCTTCGGACTGGCAGAGCGGATCGGCATGGCGTGCATCGAGCGTGCCGAGAAGCGCCGTCCGGTGGGTCCGGGCCTGCGGGGGCTCCATTGGCTGGCACGGCTCCTGGTCTTCAACCCGCTGCTCGACCGGGTGGGGTGTTCGGGCTTCGAGAGCGCCTACACCGGGGGCCACCCCATCAGCCCGGACGTGATCCGGTTCTTCCGGGCCTGCGGGCTCAACCTGAAGCAGTGCTACGGCCTCACCGAGACCTGCGGCATCTTCCAGGTGCAGCCCGACGACGAGGTGAAGCCCGAGACCGTGGGCACGGCCCTGCCGGACACGCAGGTGAAGATCTCCTCCGACCAGGAGGTCATGGTGCTGAGCGCCTCGGTCTTCACGGGCTACTACAACGACTACGAGGCCACCGAGGCCGCTTTCGAGCACGGCTGGTTCCTCACCGGCGACGCCGGGTACTTCGACGACGACGGCCACCTGGTCATCATCGGGAGAAAGCAGGACATCATACGGGACAAGGAGGGCAACGCCTTCTCTCCGGACTTCATCGAGACCAGGCTCAAGTTCTCGCTGTTCATCAAGGAGGCGGTCATCTTCGGCGAGGGCAGGCCCTTCATCACGGCGCTCATCAACATCGACATGGGCAACACTGGCAACTGGGCCGAGGACCGCATGATCCCGTACACCACATACACCGACCTGTCCCAGCGTCCCGAGGTGGAGCAGCTCATCCTCGAGGAGGTGAGGAAGGTGAACGACCAATTGCCCCAGCGCATGAAGATCAAGCGGTTCATTCTGCTCTACAAGCTGCTGGACGCCGACGACGAGGAGCTCACCCGCACGGGTAAGGTGCGGAGGCGCTTCGTGTACGGCCTGTACCTGCCCATGATCGAGGCCATGTACCAGGGCCTGGACTCGCTGCCGGTGAAGGGCAAGGTCCGCTACAGGGACGGCCAGGTGGGCATGATCGAGACCACGGCGAACGTCATCACCGTGTATTAAGGAACACGAGGGACCAGGAGAACACGTTATGGAATTCTTCCTCCAGCTTCTCATCAACGGCCTGAGCATCGGGCTCCTCTACGGGCTCTCTGCGCTCGGCTTCGTCATGATCTTCAAGGCATCCTCGGTGCTGAACTTCGCCCACGGCCAGCTCCTGGCCATGGGCGCCTTCTTCTTCCTCGTGCTCGTCTCCTGGCTCAAGATCCCCATCGTCGTGGCCTTCCTCATCACGCTTGCCGGCTCCTTCGTGCTGGGGTTCGCGGTGGAGCGCATCTTTCTGCGGCCCTTGATCGGCGAGTCGCTCATCTTCGTCATCATGCTCACCGTGGGGCTCGCCTCCATGTTCAAGGGCCTGCTCCTCTTCTTCTTCGGCGGCAACCTGCAGACATACCCCGACTTCCTGCCCGCGGGCCTTGCCCTGCAGATTGGCACCATCTACGTGCCGCCCGTGTATGTGGCTTCATCTCTTTTAGGCGGGGTGTTCCTGCTCCTTTTCGGGCTCTTCTTCAAGTACTCGCCACAGGGCATCTTCATGCGGTCCGTGGCGGACAACCAGACAGCCGCCATGTCGCTGGGCGTGCACGTGAAGAAGGTGTTCGCCCTGTCCTGGGCCATCGCGGCCCTGGTGGCGGGCATGAGCGGCATCGTGCTGGGCATCATCAACGGCATCAATGTCCACGAGATCTCCTCCATCGGGCTCAAGGTCTTCCCGGTGGTGATTCTGGGCGGGCTTGACAGCATCGGCGGGGCCATCATCGGAGGCATCATCATCGGGTTGCTCGAGACCTTCACGAGCGGGTACATATCCCCGTCGCTGCGCGACGTCATCCCGTACATCGTGCTCGTCGTGATCCTCCTCATCAAGCCCTACGGGCTCTTCGGGCTCGTGGAAATCGAGCGGGTGTAGGGGCAAGGCGATGAGACGGCTGCACTTCCACCCCTGCGGGAATTACAAGGAGCGCTACGCGGAGCACCTCTGCCTCTTCGAGACCGACTTCGGCCGCATGTGGGCGATCATCGGGCTCATCGCGCTCTTTGGCGTGGTCCCGCTCGCCAGCTCACCCTACCTGCTCTACGTCATCAACATGACGGGCATCGCTGCCATCGCGGCGCTGGGGCTCAACATCCTCGTCGGGTTCACGGGCCAGATCTCGCTCGGCCACGGCGCCTTCTTCGGGGTGGGCGCGTACGCCGGGGCCATCCTCGCTACCCGGCTCGGTCTGCCCTTCTGGCTGTCCGTGCCGGCGGCAGGGCTCGTCACCGCTGGCGTGGGCATGATATTCGGCATCCCCTCGGGCAGGCTCAAGGGGCTCTACCTCACCATCGCCACGCTCGCCGGCCAGTTCATCATCGAGTACATCCTGGTGCACTGGGAGGGCCTCACCAAGGGGACCATGGGCATCATGCTGCCTTCGGCGAGCCTGTTCGGATGGGCCGTGAACACGGACCGGCGCTTCTTCCTGGTGATCTTCGCGTGCCTGGTGGGCCTGACGCTCGTGGCTTCGAACCTCATGCGCACGCGCTACGGCAGGGCCTTCATCGCCATCCGCGACAACGACCGGGCCGCCGAGGGCATGGGCATACCCATCTTCGGCTACAAGCTCCTCTCGTTCGCGGTGAGCTCGTTCTATGCGGGCTTTGCAGGGGCGCTCTGGGCCTACTACATGCGGAGCATCTCCACAGAGCCCTTCAACCTGGGGCTGTCCGTGGAGTACATCGCCATGGTCATCATCGGCGGGCTGGGCAGCATCCCGGGCTCCATCTTCGGCGCGGTCTTCATCACCGGGCTCAACGAGATCCTGCGGTTCCTGACGGACGCCATGATGAACATGAGCGCCCTTTCCGGGTTCGGGCTCAACATGGCAAGCTTGCGCGAGTTCGCCTTCGGCCTTGCCATCGTGCTCTTCATCCTCTTCGAGCCAAAGGGGATCGCGGAGCTGTGGCGCATCGTTCGCTCGACGTTCAGGCTGTGGCCGTTCTCGTACTGAGGAAGAAACCATGGAAGAAAGACCAGAAGACACCCTGCTCCAGCTCAACAACATATCCGTGGTGTACTCGGACGTGATCCAGGTGCTCAAGGGCGTGTCCCTGAAGGTACCCCGGGGCCGCATCGTGTCCCTGCTGGGAAGCAACGGCGCGGGCAAGACCACGACGCTCAAGGCCATCTCGGGCCTGCTCAAGCCGGAGAACGGAAAGGTCACGGACGGCGAGATCGTCTACGACGGCAGCAGGGTGCAGAACCTGTCACCCGAGGAGATCACCAGGCTCGGCATCACCCAGGTCCTGGAGGGCAGGCAGCCCTTCAAGTACCTCACCATCGAGGAGAACCTGAAGGTGGGCACCGCAACGAGGTGGCTCAAGCCCTGGAAGAAGGACCTGGAGCTCGTGTACGACTACTTCCCGCCGCTCACCAAGCGGAAGAAGACGCTCGCCGGCTACTGCAGCGGCGGCGAGATGCAGATGCTCGTCATGGGCAGGGCCCTCATGGCCCACCCCAAACTCCTCCTCCTGGACGAGCCCTCGCTCGGACTCGCGCCGCTCGTGGTCCGCGAGATCTTCCGGATCATCCGACGCATCAACGAGGAGCAGGGCACCACCATCGTGCTCGTGGAGCAGAACGCGAACATGGCCCTGCAGATCGCCCACTACGGCTATGTCATGGAAAACGGGAAGATCGTCATGGAGGGCGAGGCAGCAACCCTCAGGGAAAACCCGGACGTGAAGGAGTTCTACCTGGGCGTGAGCGCGGGCGGGCTGGCCCGGTCGTACAAGGACGTGAAGTCGTACAAGAGAAGGAAGAGATGGCTGTAAGGAAGGAGACCCCCATGGGCGATTTTCTCGATGACCTCGAAACCATGTCCCGCGCAGAACGGGAGGCATACCAGGGCAAAAGGCTCGCCGGGATGGTGCGCCTGGGCTATGAGCGCTCCTCCCGGGTGAAGGCGATCTTTGCCGAGCGTGGTCTGGCGCCCCGCGATATTCAATCAATACATGACCTGGAAAAGCTGCCGGTCATCAACCGGGAGCAGCTCGTGGAACTGGAGACAACCGAGCCCCCCTACGGCGGGCTCGAAGACCCGAAGGCACCCGTGGAGCGCATCTTCACCTCGCCAGGCCCGGTCTACGAACCGCACCTGGGATCCGACGACCCGCTGTGGGCCAGGGCCTACAAGGCCGCCGGGTTCTCGGAAGGCGACATCGTGCTGAACGCCTTCTCCTACCACATGGTGGCTGCAGGGCTCACCTTCCACGGCGGACTCAACCGCGTGGGCGCCACCGTGGTGCCGTCCGGCTCCTCCACCACCCAGCAGCAGGTCCAGCTCATAAAAGACCTCAAGGTCACGGGGTTCACCGGCACCCCGAGCTTCCTCATGGCCATCATCGAGAAGGCGAGAGAGATGGGGTACGACTTCGCCAGGGACTTCTCGGTGAAGCGGGCCAGCTTTGCGGCCGAGCCTTTGCAGCCGTCCCTG
>JAKPQL010000135.1 GCA_029547045.1 Deltaproteobacteria bacterium
GCTGAGCGGCCCCGAGAACCCCGCGGGAGTGAACACGCGTTTCATCTCGCCGGAGGCCGCCGAGGAGGTGAGGGACCTTCACGAGAACGGTCCAACGGCTCACCTCAGGAGGCTCAGGTATGCCCTCAGGATTCTCTGGGAGAGCGAGAAGGATTTCTTCGGCGACTATGAGATCATCCCCCTTGTCCGGCTGGAGCGCCAGGGCGAGGAGGTGGTGCTTTCGAGCGGGTTCATCCCGCCTTCCCTTGCCATCCACGGGTCGCCCGGGCTGGCCAAGATCATACGGGAGATCCGCGATCAGCTGGCATCGAGGGGGTACCAGCTGGAGGGGTACAAGCGTGACCGCGGCATCCACACGGCCGAGTTCGGGAGCAGGGACATGGTGTTTCTCCTGGCCCTGCGCTCGCTCAACCGATACATCCCCCAACTCTCGCATATGCTCGAGGCCACGGGACATCCCTGGACCGCCTATGGGCTTCTCAGGGAGCTCGTGGGAGAGCTCTCGAGCTTCTCAGAGCGGTATTCCGTGACCGGCGAGGCCCAGGGCTCGGGCGGGCTTCCCGTCTACGACCACCTGAACCTGTGGCACTGCTTCTCTCGGGCCCAGGCCGTGATCACCTCCGTGCTCGACGAGATCACCGCCGGACCCGAGTATGTGTTCACCCTGTCGTATGACGGCACGTACTACTCCTCTGACCTTCCACCCGCGGTCTTCGAGGGGAAAAACCGCTTCTATCTCGTGGTGCAGACCGCTTCCGATGCAAAGGACGTGCTGGGCGCGCTGGCCACGGGTGCAAAGCTCAGCTCCCGGGAGAACCTCCCCCTGCTCATTGTGCGGGCTCTGCCCGGGGTCGGCATCACACACCTCGACCGTCCCCCTCAGGAGCTTCCCCGGAGGGGGGGCGCTCTCTATTTCCAGGTGGACCACCACAGCGAACAGTGGTCAGGCGTTGCCAAGGGAAAGAACATCGCCCTCTTCTGGGACTCGGCCCCGGAAGACCTCAAGGCCGAACTCATGGTGGTGGGAAGGAGCTGAACCATGCACTTGAGCGATGCTTTCATGGACACGGTGGCCTTCGTGGTATACTTCCTCAGGACCGCTGCGAAGAGGCCTCTGCCCTATGACCAGGTGCGGTCCAGGATCCTCGAACTCCTCGCCTCGAGCGCGGACACCGCATCCGAGTTTCCCCCCGGGGACTACGATGCCGCCCGCTTCGCGGTGTGCGCCTGGGTGGACGAGGCGGTCATGAACTCCGAATGGGCCGACCGGTTCACCTGGCAGAAGGAACCACTGCAGCTGAAGTTCTATCAGACCACGAACGCCGGCGAACTCTTCTTCGAGAGGCTCAATGCCCTCGCAGCGCATCAGAACGACGTGCGCGAGGTCTACTACCTCTGCCTTGCCATGGGATTCACCGGCCGCTTCATCAGGGAGGAGGACCGCTTCCTGCTGGAAGGCCTCAAGACCTCCAACCTCAAGGTGCTCACCGGTGCCTCGGTGGGCATTCCCTCCCTGAAGAGGGGTGAACTCTTCCCCGAGGCGTATCCCGCAGAGAGACAGGCTTCGACACCAAGATCTCTTGCACCGCGGATGAACCTCATGAGCATACTCCTTGCGGCGTTCCCGGTGGCCCTGTTCGGCGTGCTGTTCCTCATCTATTCCTTCGTGCTGGGCAACGTGAGCAGATCGCTTTTCATGACGCAGCCATGATCAAGACCATACTGAAATACACACTCATCGGTCTCGTGGCCCTCCTGGCCGTCCTGTTCGTGTTCGGGTTCGCCCTCATCATGGGGTGGCCGTGGTGGGTGGGTTTCTTCATTCTCCTGTTCCTGGTGGGCATCGCCGTAGCTGCCTACCTCCTCAGGCAGGTACTCGTCAGGAGGCGCGAGCAGCGCTTCGTCAGCCAGATCGCCGAGCAGGACGAGGCCTACCTTAGGTCGCTCAGGGACGAGGAGCGCCGGCAGGCCACGGAGTTGAAGGACCGGTTCACCGAGGCGGTTGCCGCACTGAAATCATCCCACCTGAAGAAGCTCGGCAATCCTTTGTATGTGCTGCCATGGTACATGGTCATCGGCGAGAGCGCATCGGGCAAGACTACGGCCATCAAGAGCGCCAGGCTTTCGAGCCCCTTTGCCGAGATGACCGTTGTCCCCGGTTTCTCCGGTACCAAGAACTGCGACTGGTGGTTTTTCGAACAGGCCGTCATCATCGATACCGCGGGGAGGTATGCCATACCCGTGGACGAGGGCAGGGACAGGGACGAGTGGCAGCGGTTCCTGAATCTTCTGGCCAAGTACCGCAAACGGGAGCCGCTCAACGGCCTGGTGGTCACCGTGGCCGCGGACAGGCTCCTCGAGGGTTCACCCGACGCCATAGAAGAAGACGCACGGCAGATCAGGCGCCGCATCGACGAGCTCATGCGCGTCCTCGGCAGCAAGTTCCCGGTCTACCTGCTGGTGACCAAGTGCGACCTCATCCAGGGCATGACGCAGTTCTGCGGGCAGCTCGACGACGAACTGCTCCAGCAGGCGTTCGGAGCGGTCAACCACGAGCTCAAGGACGACTACGCAGGTTTTGTCGCCAAGACCATGCACACCATACGGGAGCGGCTGGGCACGCTGCGCCTCCTCATCTTCCACAAACTTGCGCCATCGGCCCTCGACCCCGCTCTCCTGCTGTTCCCCGAGGAGTTCTCCCGCCTCAACAGCGGTATCGAAGCCTTCATGAAGGGGGCCTTCCAGGCAAACCCGTACCAGGAGACCCCCATGCTCCGGGGGCTCTACTTCAGCAGCGGCCGGCAGGAGGGCAGCCCGTACTCCCACTTCCTCAAGGCCATGGGTCTTATCGAGGACCGCGAGGTGCTCCCGGGCACGAACAAGGGCCTCTTCCTGCACGACTTCTTCGCCACGATTCTTCCAAAGGAGCGCGGCCTATTCGCACCGACGAAGAGGGCCATGGCATGGGAGAGGCTCACGCTCAACCTCGGGCTCCTGGCATGGGTGGCCATCGGCGTTGCCGTCTGCGGCCTGCTGAGCTTCTCCTTTGTCAAGAACCTGGGGATCATCCGGGGGGTGTCCACGGAGTTCACCCGCCCTGTCGCCCTCCAGGGAGAGCTGGCCTCGGACCTGAAAACCATGGATCGTTTCCGGTCCGCCATACTCACGGTACAGGGCAGGAACGAGTCATGGTGGATACCCCGGCTCGGCCTGGGGGAGAGCAGGGAGGTGGAGGAGCAGCTGAAGAAGAACTTCTGCACGCTGTTCGATGCGAGATTCCTCACCATCCACGACAAGCAGCTCGCCGTGGAGATCCGGAGCACCCCCGGAGAGGATGCGAGGATCGGTGAGTACATCGTGGCCATGGTTCACCGGATGACCCTGCTCAAGGCCAGGCTTGCAGGCGAGGACATGGAAGCGCTCCTGGACAGGCCCACTGTGGTCTTCACCGCCGCCGGGCAGGACCCGGACGGTGCGAAGAGGTTCATGGCACTGTACGCCAGCAGGCTCCTGTGGGAGCCCGACGAGGAGATCCTGAGGAAGGAGGTGACAACGCTCGACGCGCTACTCACCGAGGCCATAGCGAGGTCTCCGAACTTCACCTGGATACCCGCCTGGGTGAACACGGGGCTTCAGGACAAGGCGGTCACGCTCCGCGAGTTCTGGGGCGGCAGCCTTCCGGCCGCCGATGAGGTCAGGGTGGATCCGGCGTTTACCACCGACGGGAAGGCCGTCATCGACGCTTTCCTCCTGGACCTCGAGTCGGCGATGGCGAACCCCGCTTCCATAGCATCGCGCAAGGCCGAGTTTCTCGCCTGGTACACGGATGCCTATGCCGAGGCGTGGCACGCCTTCAGCCTGGGATTTCCCCGGGGGATGGAGCGCCTCAGGGGGTTGGCGGAGTGGCGTGCAGCAGCCGCGAAAGCCGCCTCGAAGAACGGCTTGTATTTCCTCCTGCTCCGGCGCATCTCATCGGAGCTGAAGCCATTCCGGTCGGAACAGCAGAAGGAATGGGCCCGGTTCGTCGCCGAGTTCGAGAAGAACCAGGACGTGGCCGCACAGCTGCAGAACGGCACCATCGCAAAGGCCACGGAGACGGCATCACGGCTCAAGGAGAAGATCCAGGAGAAGATCGGGAAGGAGAAGACCCAGGACCTGGCAGGGATCGATTTCGATGCCGCACGGGCCTTGGCCGACTATGAGGGATCGCTGGCCAAGGCCGCAGGGATGGTGAGCAAGTCCGGGGCCTCGGCATTCCAGGCCGCGGGCGTCATGTTCGGCGAGGACCCCTCGGCATCGCCCTTCATGGCGGCCCACAGGGCCCTCATGCGTTACCGAAGCGCATCGGGCGTGCAGGACGACGGGATGTTCAAGATCGTCAGCGGCCCCCTGGACCTCCTGTGGGCCTGTGCCTGCCAGGAGAGCGCTTGCCACCTCCAGGCCGTCTGGGAGAAGGATGTCCTGGTGGATATCCAGGGCATCACCGACCCGACGCAGCTCAGCCAGATCCTGTTTTCACCGGACGGCCTTGCCACCAAGTTCATCAAGGGACCGGCCGCACCCTTCGTGGGCAGGGACCTGAGGAGGGGGTACTACGCCAAGGAGGCCCTCGGAAGATCGCTCCCCTTCGAAGATGCCTTCCTCAGATTCTTCTCAAGCGCAAAAGTGGGGCTTCCGGCCGCCGCCATGGCCGCGTCGTCGGACAACACGGTGACCATCAGCGGGCTGCCAACCGAGGCCAACGACAACGCCAGGGTGCAGCCCCATGCCACCAGGCTGACCCTGCAGTGCATGGACTCACAGCAGGTCCTCGTGAACATGAACTACCCCGTCAGCAAGTCACTCGTGTGGTCGTCCCAGCGGTGCGGCGGGGTCACCTTCGCCATCGAGGTCGGCAATCTCGTCCTCACGAAGACGTACTCAGGCCCAGAGGCCTTTGCCAGGTTCCTCATGGAGTTCAGGAACGGTACGCGCACCTTCTCGCCGTCGGACTTTCCCAAGGAGGCTGCGCTTCTGAACAAGATGGGCATCAGGTACATACGGGTGCAGTATCGGTTCAGCGGCCACGAAGCCGTGATCAACCAGGCGAAGCCTGCCATGAGTCAACCCACGGCCGTTCCGACAACCATCGTCAGGTGCACGGCCGGATGACGAGCGATGCGCGGTGGGTGTGGGCCCTTGCTGGCAAGCATCCCGTGGTGAAGGATTATATCCGTATCGGACAGGGTTCTCCGCTCATGGATGACTTCTCGAAATGGATGGAAGAGGGATATCTCAGGGTGAGACCGGCTGCCGTCTTGCACTCGTGGCGCTTTTTCGCCCGGGGTCGCAGGAAGGGCGAGCTGTCGTGCGGACTCATCCGCGACAGCCGCGACGGGGCGGACAGGCCGTACCCCCTGCTCATCATGGGCTGGGGCGTTCTTGCGGGATGGGAGAAAGACTGGGTGCATCTCCCGTACACCCTTGACGCCCTCTGGGAGCGTATCGAGTTCGTGTGCAGCAGGAGGGTCTTCGACCTGGAAGAGCTGAAAAGAGAGGTCCTGCGTCTGGGTGGTCCGTCACCGGTGGCTGACCAGAGCAGGCAGGGCGGATCCCCCTCATGTGACGACATCCCGCAGCGTGGCGGCATGGCCGCTGCACGTCTGCCGGGCACGGCGGACCCCCTGGACGAGATCGTGGGGCTGCTGCTGCGCATGGACAAGCCGGGAACCGCGGAGCCCGAAGCCGTGTTCATGGGAGGGTCGCCCGAGTCATCGTATGTGGCGGTTTTTTCCCGGCCACTGGTGGCGGATGACTTCGCGAGGTTGTGGAGCATGGAACAGGGAAACGGAATGTAGACAACTCACCCCTATCTTTTGAAAAATGATTATGATAGAGAAACTCAGAGGTTATTTGTTATGACGGCAAAAGATCTCATGAAGGCAGGCCGTCTTTCTGAAGCCCGCAGGGTCCTGATCGAGGAGGTAAAGGCGGCACCGTCGGACGCGGGAAGGAGGACACTTCTGTTCCAGGTGCTCAGCATGCTCGGCGAGTGGGACAAGGCCGTACGCCATCTCGACATGATTTCCACTCAGGATCCGGACCGGGTCATGGGCGTGCATGTGTATCTCGACATTGTGAAGGCGGAGCAGGAGCGCCTCAGGGTGATCCAGGGGAAGGCAACGCCGTCGGTCATGCCGGAGCAGCCCCCGTACTTTGCCGATTACCTTGCCTATCTCGAGGCCATCCGCGCAGGAGAGTACGAAAAGGCGCGTGCCTTGCTGGGCCGCATCGACAAGGAGCGACCCTCAATCAGGGGAAGCCTCAACGGGAAGCCCTTTGAGGGCATCAGCGAGACCGATGCGCGACTCTACGCCTTCTTCGAGGTCTTCGCCCACGACCGCTCGGTGTGGATACCCTTCGAGGCCGTACGGGAGATCATCATCCACGAACCCAAGGATTCCTTTGACCTCATCTGGGTGAGTGCCAGTATCACCACCTGGGAGGGCCTGTCCATGAACTGCTGCATGCCCGTGGTGTATCCGGAGACCTCTCTCGGGTCAGACGAGCAGGCCATGATGGGCAGGCTCACGGACTGGGCATCTCTCGGAGGAGGGCTGTCCAGGGGCGTGGGGCAGCACGTGTACGCCATCGGAGGAGAGGACACGGCAATCCTCGATATCCGCTCCCTCACGTTTGAACTCATGGACGCATGACCATGGCCAAGGTCCTGTTCGACATCAATGCCATCCTCGCCCCGCTGCCAGGGGAGAACCCCTCGGGCGAGGACCTGCGCTACACCGACGTGTACGAGCGCATCAAGGAGGCACGGCGCGCCGACGACATGCTGGATCAGGGCGACTGGCAGCGCGAGGTCAAGCGGTCCGACTGGGGTGCCGTCGTCGAGGTGGCGTCATCGGCGCTTTCCACAAGGACCAAGGACATCCAGATCGCGGTCTGGCTCATCGAGGCGCTCATCAGGAAGCAGGGCTTTGCCGGGCTGAATGCCGGGCTCACCATCCTCGATACGTTCATCCGTGATTTCTGGGAGCATGTCTATCCCCTGGCGGAAGACGGCGACCTGGAGTACCGGAGCGGCCCGCTGGAGTTCCTCAACGACAAGGTGAGCCTGTCCATACGGGACATCCCGCTCACCGACGAAAAGGCCTCCGAGGGATATTCATGGAACAAATGGCAAGAGTCACGCCAGGTGGGATACGAGAAGGACACCAAGAACCAGTGGGGCGACGCGGACGACACCAAGGTGCGCATCCGGCAGGAGGCCATGGCCGAGGGCAGGATCCCTGCCGAGACCTTCGACGCGGCCGTGGCAAGCTCTTCCAAGGAATTCTACCTGAGGCTCGCGGACGAGATTGACGCATGCCTGCAGGTCTACGAGCGGCTCGACGCCGTGGTGGATGAAAAGTTCGGCCGAGACGCCCCCAGGCTCTCGGACGTGAAGAAGGCCATCGAGGACTGCCAGCGCGTGGTGAACTCCATCGTGAAGGACCGTGGGGGACGCGAGGCGCCCCCGCCGCAGCCGACGACGGAGCCCGCGGCGGTGCCGGAGCCTGAAAAGCCGAAGAAGGGCAAGGCAGCGAAGGCCGCCTTGAAGGAGGGTGCGTCGGCCGAACCGATCCAGGCCGTCCCTGCGGAGGCAGGGGGGCCGGCGGCCGCGCCGGTGCAGACGATCAGCCCGGCAACCGAGGAGGACGGAGTCTGGCAGAAGGCCCAGGACACCCTGACATCCCTGGGCATAAATATCGCGCTGTCCCAGCTCCTGGCCGCCTCGGGGAGCGCTCCTTCCATAAGGCAGAAGAACCGGTACCGGCTCATGATGGCCAGGCTCGCGCTCATGGCCGAACGGCCGGACATCGCCCGGCCCATCGTGGAGGAGCTCTATGCGCTCATCGGCGAGCTCAACCTCGAGAGGTGGGAATCGCCCCTGTGGATCGCTGAGGTGATCGAGGCGTACTACCAGTGCCTCATCTCCGGGGGGGCATCGGAGGAGGACAGGGTGAAGGCGGAAAACGAGCTGTTCCCGAAGCTGTGTTCATTGGATATCACCAAGGCGCTTGCGTATAAGAAAGGAGGGTGACATATGGCAAAAAAGGAGAGTTTGCAGCATACCCTCGACAGGGTGAGGGCCCCCCGGGTCCAGATCACCTATGACGTGGAGATCGGCGACTCCATCGAGATGAAGGAGATCCCGTTCGTGGTGGGTGTGCTGGGCGATTTTTCCGGCAAGCCGGACGAGCCGCTGCCGAAGCTGAAGGACAGGAAATTCATCGAGATAGACCGCGACAACTTCAACAAGGTGCTCGAAGGCATGAAACCGAGGGTGGCCTACCGCGTGGACAACAAGCTCACAAATGACGGGACGCAGATCGCCGTGGACCTGCGCTTCAAGTCCATGGACGATTTCCACCCAGAGCACGTGGCAGAGCAGATACCGCCGCTGCGGAAGCTGGTGGAGGCACGCAAGAGGCTCTCCGATCTCCTGAGCAAGCTCGACGGGAACGAAAAGCTCGAGGAGCTCCTCCAGGACGTCATCACCAGCACCGATTCCCTGAAGAAACTCGGGGAAGAGGCAGGGGTGGCCAAGCCGGAAGACAAGAAAGAGTAGGGGGGAAGGCCTATGGCTGAGAAGGATCAGCAGAAGGAACAGGCACAGACACAAACCGTCCAGGAGGAGAAGAGCCTCCTGGATCAGATCATCGACCAGGGCCGCATGGCCCGTGACGAGAGCCAGCGCGCCCGCGCCAAGGACCTTATCGGCGAGTTCGTGAGCCAGGTCATGGAGGGCGCCATGGTGGTGTCCAAGGACACCGAGGCCATGATCAACGCGCGCATCGCCCAGATCGACAAACTCCTCTCCGACCAGCTCAACGAGGTCATGCACCACGAGGACTTCCAGAAGCTCGAGGCCTCCTGGCGCGGGCTGTTCTACCTGGTGAGCCAGAGCGAGACGGGAGAGAAGCTCAAGATCCGGGTGATGAACGCCACCAAGAGCGAGCTCCTCAAGGACATGGAGAAGGCCACCGAGTTCGACCAGTCGACGCTCTTCAAGAAGATTTACGAGGAGGAGTTCGGCATGTTCGGCGGCGCCTCCTACGGGGCCCTCATCGGCGACTACGAGTTCGGCAACCATCCGCAGGACCTCTCGCTCCTCGAGAAGATCTCCCAGGTGGCGGCTGCGGCCCACGCGCCCTTCATCTCCGCGGCCTCACCCAAGATGTTCAACCTGGACACCTATACCGAGCTGGGCCAGCCCCGAGACCTGGCCAAGATCTTCCAGAGCGTTGATTACGCCAAGTGGAAGTCGTTCCGCGACTCCGAGGACTCCCGCTATGTGGCCCTGGTTCTGCCGCACGTGCTGTCCCGGCTTCCCTACGGCGCAGCCAACGTGCCCGTGGAGGCCTTCAACTTCGAGGAGGACGTCACGGGCACCGAGCACGACAAGTACCTCTGGGGCAACGCGGCCTATGCCCTGGGCACGAGGCTCACCGACGCCTTCGCCAAGTTCCACTGGACCGCGGCAATCCGGGGCGTGGAGGGAGGCGGCCTGGTGCAGGGCCTGCCGGTCCACACCTTCAAGACCGACGAGGGCGACGTGGCGCTCAAGTGCCCCACCGAGATCGCCATCACGGACCGCCGGGAAAAGGAGCTCGCTGACCTCGGTTTCGTGCCGCTCGTGCACTGCAAGGGCACGGACTACGCGGCCTTCTTTAGCACCCAGACCGCGAACAAGCCCAAGACCTACGACACGGACGCGGCCAATGCCAACGCAAGGCTCTCGGCGCAGCTCCAGTACATCCTCGCCATCAGCCGGTTCGCCCACTACCTGAAGTCCATCATGCGCGACAAGATCGGGAGCTTCATGACCCGCAAGGACGCAGAGGACTTCCTGAACCGGTGGATCAGCAAGTACGTCCTGCTCGACGACAGCGCGGGCCAGGAGATAAAGGCCAGCTACCCGCTCCGCGAGGCCCGGGTGGACGTTGCCGAGATACCCGGCAAGCCGGGCTGCTACCGGGCGGTCGCCTTCCTCAAGCCGCACTACCAGCTCGACGAGCTCTCCGTGTCCCTGCGCCTGGTGGCGGACCTCCCGCCTCCAGCCAAGGGCTAGGCCTTGCGTGATATCAGACGCTGCTTTGCCGGATCGGGCTGAACGGACGAATTCGAGTATCCGAACAGAGAAAAAGGAGGGAAGAATATATGGCTTTTGATGCATTCTTGAAGGTAGACGGTATCCCGGGCGAGAGCTCCGACGACAAGCACAAGGACTGGATCGAGGTCCTCTCCTACAGCCACGGGGTGTCCCAGCCAGCATCCGGTTCTGCGAGCACGGCGGGCGGCAGGACGGCCGAACGGTGCAACCACCAGGACTTCTCCATCGTGAAGGCCCTGGACAAGGCGTCGCCCAAGCTGGCCCTGGCGTGCTGCAACGGCACCCACATCAAGGAGGTGAAGCTCGAGCTCTGCAGGGCCGCCGGCGACAAGACCAAGTACATGGAGTACAAGCTCTCGGACGCCATCGTCACCTCGGTGAGGCCCGGCGGGTCCGCCCAGGGCGGCGAGACCCTGCCGCTGGAGGAGGTCTCCTTCAGCTACGGCAAGATCGAGTGGACGTACACCGCCACCGACCCGAAGACCGGAAAGGCCTCGGGCGACGTGAAGTCGAACTGGGACCTCACGGCGAACAAGGGCGCGTAAGGCCGGCGCACCGAGGGAGGCGGCCTTCAGAACGGTCAGCACCACACCATGACCATGAACTGTGGGCCGGGTTCGCGGGGCACATGTGCCCCGTGCAACCCGTCCCCTGAAAACAGGCTGTCCTCCCGAGCCTCACACAACCATTGACCCACGAGAACCTCCAGGCATCCATCCTCGACAGGCTCATCGACGACGAGCCAGAGGCATCATCGGAACCCGTCCAGCTCCGTCTCCTCAGCATGCGGCAGATCAAGGCCTGCGTTATCCGCGACCTTGAGAAGCTCCTCAACACGAGGCGCATCATCGAGCAGCCCCCGGCGGAATTCGCCGAGCTCAACCGCTCCGTGTACGCATACGGCATCAAGGACTACACCTCGCTCAACCCGCGGAGCGCCTCGGTGCGCAAGCTCCTCCGACAGGACATCGAGCGGTCCATCGCCCGCTGGGAACCGAGGCTCAGGAACGTAAAGGTGCAGCTCGAGCAGGACCAGAAGACCCACAGCCTCCGCTTCAGGATCAACGCGGTCCTCATCATCGAGCCCGAGAAGGAGCCGGTGCAGTTCGACACCTTCTTCGACATCAACAGGGGGGAATACCTCATAACACGATAGGGGACCACGAGGAATGGACGACACCCTGCTCCAGTACTACGAGCGAGAGCTGACCTACATCCGCGAGATGGGGGCCGAGTTCGCGAAGAAGTACCCCAAGATCGCGGGAAGGCTCCAGCTCGAGGCGGACAAGTGCGAGGATCCGCACACCGAGCGGCTCATCGAGGCCTTTGCCCTGCTGTGCGGGCGCATCCGCCACAAGATCGACGACGATTTCCCCGAGATCACCGAAAGCCTGTTCCAGATCATCTATCCCCACTACATCAGCCCCATCCCCTCCATGACCGTGGTCAGGTTCGATCCCGTGAGGCAGACTCTCCCGGCCTCGGGCCTCACCATAGAGAAGGGGACGCAGCTCTACTCGAAGCCCGTGGGTGGGACCGCCTGCCAGTTCTCCACGGCATACCCGACCGTGCTCTGGCCCGTGGACCTCACCGGGGCAGGCTTCCGGGACATGAAGAGGTTGAGGGAAGGGGCCCAGCAGACGCTGTGGATACAGCTCAGGTGCTTCAACAACCTGACCATGCCCCAGGTGGGGTTCGATACACTCAGGTTCTACCTGAACGGTTCACACCAGAACATGTTCGCGCTCTACGAGCTGCTCTTCAACAACGTGGTAGCCATCGAGTTCGAGACGACAGGCAGGGACGGCACGAAGAAGATCGTTTCATCCGGTCCCGATGCTATCCGGCAGGTGGGGTTTGATCCGGACGAGGTGCTCATCCCCGCGTCCCCCCGATCGTTTCCGGGCTACCTCACGCTCTTCGAGTACTTCTGCTTCCCGGAGAAGTTCCTGTTCTTCGACCTTGCTGGCTTCGAGGCGATCAGGGAACTGGCCTCAACAGACACGGTGGACGTATTCATCTACCTGGACCGGCCCGCCAGGCACGGCCTCGTCGTGAATGAGGACACCTTCTGCCTGAATGCAGCACCGGCGGTGAACCTGTTCAGGAAGACCGCCGAACCCATCCGGGTGGAGCGACAGCTCTCCGAGTACCGGGTCATCCCCGACCTGCGCAGGCAGGATGCATTGGAGGTCTACTACATCGACCGGGTGGTCTCGACCTCGCCTTCGCAGCCCGGCAGGACCATTGACATTAGGCCCTTCTACTCCACGAGGCATCACCTGGAGGAGGGCCAGAAGGGGGCATCCTTCTGGCACATGAGGAGGACGCTGTCCGGGAGGAAGGGTGACAGCGGCACCGAGATATACCTGAGCTTCGCGGATGCGGCCTTCAACTCGATGGACCCGGGCTTCGAGGTTATCACGGTGCATACCGTGTGTACGAACCGCGACCTCCCCGCCAGGCTGCCCTTCGGCGACGCGGCCGGCGACTTCAGCCTGGACACCGCCATGCCGGTGGCGAAGATCACCTGCCTCATCAAGCCGACCCCCACGCGCAGGCCGGGCCTGAAGGGGGCGCTCCAGTGGCGGCTGATCTCGCACCTGAGCCTGAACTATCTCTCCTTGGTGGAGGGCGGGGAGGGGGCCCTCCAGGAGCTCCTGAGGCTCTATGACTTCGAGAACAGCCCGTCCACCGCCCAGCAGATCGCAGGCATCACCTCCATCTCTTCCGAACACGTGACGCGCCGGATGGGGCGGTCCTTCTGCAGGGGCATGCACGTCACCCTCACCCTCGACGAGGACAAGTTCGTGGGTGCCGGGCTGTACCTGTTCGCCTCGGTGCTGGAACGGTTCCTGGCCCAGTACGTTTCGGTGAACTCCTTCACCCAGCTCGAGGTGAAGACCCTGCAGAGGAAAGAGGCTCTGAAGAAGTGGCCGCCAAGAAACGGCAAGCGAATCCTCCTGTAGGAACCATTTCCCTGAGGGACCGGCTCTTCCGGGAGTTCCACAGGTTTTCCTTCTTCCATGCGGTGCATCTGCTGGAGAGCCTTTCTCCGGAGAAGGAGCCTCTCGGCACCGGTCTGACGCCGGACCGTGAGGCGGTGCGCTTCTCAGTGAAGCCCGGACTTGCCTTCCCTGCCGCGGAGATTGCCGGGCTCGTGGACAACGGGGCTGACACGCCCGCGGACATGGCAGTGACCTTCCTCGGGCTCATCGGTCCTTCCGGCGTGCTGCCCTACTGGTACACCGAACTCGCCCTGGAGCGCCAGAAGCAGAAGGACAGCTCTCTGTCCGCCTTTCTCGATATCTTCCATCACCGCCTGGTGACCCTGTTCTACCTGGCATGGAAGAAACAGCGCTTCCCCGAGAACTATGTGCCGGGGGGACACGACAGGCTCACGGGCTATCTCCTGAGCCTGTGCGGGCTGGGCACCGAAGGCATGTCCGACAAGATCGGCCTTCCCGCCGAATCCCTGGCGTTCTACACCGGGCTCTTCTCCACGCGGCCTCCGACGGCCGCAGGCATAGAGGCAGCCGTTTCCTACCTCTCCGGTGTCCGTGCAGAGGTTGTGGAGTTCATCGAGCGTATCATCCCCCTGAGCGACGAGGACCACACCCGTCTCGGTGCTGCGAATGCACGTCTCGGCGAGGACGCCCTGTGTGGCAGCTACGTGTGGGACCGCGAGACCAAGTTCCTCGTGGAGCTCGGACCCATGGGGTTTGACGACTTCATGCGGTTCCTTCCGGGCGGGGCCATGCTGAAGCCCATCTTCTCGCTGGTCAGGTACCGGGTGGGTATGGAATACGAGTTCGACCTGAAGGTGGTTCTGAACAGGGACGAGGTGCCTCCCTGCACGCTGGGAGGGGACAGCAGGCTGGGAATGACGAGCTGGCTGCTCAGGCCCGGAAGCGTTCCGGATCGGGACGTGTTCATAACCATCGGCGAAGACCAGGTAATGCGGGGTGGATGGGGTGTTGAGGGAAAAAGACCTAGACCGGAGGTTTGAACGGGTCAGGCCCCTGGCATGGGAGAATCTGCATGCCAGAAGAGGCATGACCCATTCGGTTCGCCGGTTTCAGTTTTTTATCTGTGATCGAAAGGAGAGGCCATGGCAGTGTCCAATCTGAAGACATTGATCGGGAAGCTGAACGCCACCTGCAGGGGTACCCTGGAGTCGGCAGCGGGTCTGTGCATGTCCCATACCCATTATGAAGTGGACCTGGAGCACTTCCTCCTCAAGCTCCTTGACCTCAAGGACACGGACTTTCACAAGATACTGAGACACTTCGAGGTCAATGCCGACCGTCTCACCGCAGACTTCGCCCGTGCCCTGGAGGGCTTCAAGACGGGCAATGCCCGGACGCCGGTCTTTTCGCCCCAGATCCCGAAGATGATTCAGGAAGCATGGATGCTCGCCTCCATCGAGTTTGCGGACGACGTGGTCCGCTCGGGCCACATCGTGCTGGCGCTGCTCGAGAACGAGCAGACCGCCAGGCTGCTCGTCTCGGACTCCGATCTGCTGAGAAAGATCAAGGTGGAGACCCTTCGGGAGTCCCTCATGGACATCGTCAGGGGCTCTGCAGAGGACAGGGAGGCGGCCCAGGCGGCCGCTGTTCCGGGCGCACCCGAAAAGGGCAAGCCCGCGGGCACCAAGGCCCTGGACCAGTTCACCATCAACCTCACGGCGCAGGCCAAGGCCGGCAAGATCGACCCGGTGCTTGGCCGCGACTTCGAGGTGCGCCAGATGGTGGACATCCTCATCCGGCGCCGCCAGAACAACCCCATCCTCACGGGCGAGGCCGGGGTGGGAAAGACCGCCGTGGTGGAGGGCTTCGCCATGCGGGTGGCCGAGGGCGACGTACCGCCGGCGCTGCAGGGCGTGGAGATCCGCTCGCTCGACCTTGGCCTGCTCCAGGCAGGGGCGGGTGTGAAGGGTGAGTTCGAGAACCGGCTGAAGTCGGTCATCAACGAGGTGAAGGGCTCTCCGACACCCATCATCCTGTTCATCGACGAGGCGCACACGCTCATCGGCGCGGGCGGCTCGGCGGGAATGGGCGATGCGGCCAACCTGCTCAAGCCGGCGCTCGCACGGGGCGAGCTCCGCACCATCGCGGCCACCACCTGGGCCGAGTACAAGAAGTACTTCGAGAAGGATGCGGCGCTGGCCCGGCGCTTCCAGGTGGTGAAGGTGGAGGAGCCCGACGAGGAGAAAGCCCTGGTCATGATGCGGGGTGTGGCGCCCTTCCTGGAGAACCACCACAAGGTCATGATCACGGACGAGGCCCTCGAGAGCACGGTGCGGCTGTCACACCGCTACATATCCGGCAGGCAGCTGCCGGACAAGGCAGTGAGCGTTCTGGACACGGCCTGCGCCCGGGTGGCCATCGGGCTCACCACGAGCCCTGGCGCCGTGGAGGAGGCGACGCGCCGCATCAACCACATACGGAGCGAGCTCAAGGCCCTGGAGAAGGAGACCATGGTGGGCATCGACCATGGGGAAAAGATCAAGACCCTGGAAAAGGAGCTCAAGGATACCGAGAAGCGGCTGGAGGCACTGGACAAGAAGTGGAAGGCCGAGCTCGAGGTGGCAACCAGGATCCTGGATACCCGCAGGGAGATCCATGACCTCCATGAGAAGGACCCCAAGAGCAAGGACCTTGCGAAGAAGCAGAAGGAGCTCAAGGACTTAGAGAGGCAGCTCGCCAAGGTCCAGGGAGACGAACCCCTGGTGTCCGTGGCTGTGACAGGCCAGACCATCTCCGAGGTGATCTCCGGCTGGACCGGCATCCCGGTCGGGCGCATGATGGCGGACGAGATCGCTACCGTGCTCAACATGGAGAACCTGCTCAAGGAGCGCATCATCGGCCAGGATCACGCGCTCGCCGCGGTGGCCCAGATGATCCAGACCGCGCACGCCGGCATCGAGGACCCCTCGAAACCCACCGCGGTCTTCATGTTCGTGGGCACGAGCGGCGTGGGCAAGACCGAGACCGCGCTCGCACTGTCCGAGCTGCTCTACGGCGGCGAGGAGAACGTGATCACCATCAACATGTCCGAGTACCAGGAGGCCCACACGGTCTCCAGCCTCAAGGGCTCGCCCCCGGGCTACGTGGGCTACGGCGAGGGCGGGGTGCTCACCGAGGCGGTGAGGCGCAGGCCTTACAGCGTGGTGCTCCTCGACGAGGTGGAGAAGGCCCACCCGGACGTGCTGGAGCTCTTCTACCAGGTCTTCGACAAGGGCAGGATGGAGGATGGGGAGGGCCGCGAGATCGACTTCCGCAACACGCTCATCATCCTCACCTCGAATGTGGGCACGGACACCATCATGAAGGCCTGCGCCGACGAGGAGACAAGGCCAGGCCCGGAGGCCCTTGTGGACCTGATCAGGCCGGAGCTCGTCAAGGTCTTCAAGCCGGCGTTCCTCGGCAGGCTCAAGGTGGTGCCTTTCTATCCCATCACGGACGAGATCATGCGGCTCATCACGAAGCTCAAGCTGAACCGCATCAGGAAGCGCATGATGGCGAACAGCAAGGTCGCCTTCGAGTTCGGCGACGAGATCGTGGAATCGATCGCCAGACGGTGCACCGAGGTGGACAGCGGGGCGCGCAACGTGGACCACATCCTCACCAACACGCTCCTGCCCGACATGTCGAAGGAGATCCTCTCCCGCATGGCGAAAGGCGAGGCGATCAGGTCCGTGAAGGTGGCCATCGACGGGGCAGGGTTCAGGTTCAGTATCAGCTGAGAGAATCTTCATCAGGGAGAAACCGATGCATTATCTGAATCCCTTTGTCTTTGATAACGCGGTCAGTCGCGGCGCTTGGAGTCACCGCAGCAAGGAGCTCAAGCTGTTCATCGATGCCATGAGGGACTACTGGGGCAACCAGACACCCCAGAACATACGGGTTGTGTACGACCGCTTCCTCGACTGGAAGGTGAAGGACCCGAAGGAATTCAAGGACCGCGGGAAGCCCATAGAATTGTCCCTCCGCAAGGAGTTCGATGAGGAGTATACGAGATGGGGGTTGACCTTTCTCGGGACGGACGCCCAGGCGGCTCGGCCGTTCCTGGCGGACCAGGACAGACAGCCCCTCGGCCCCAACCAGGTAAGTCCGTTTTACTACTATCATGCTGCCCAGTACGACAATCTTGTCGGCAAGGATGGCATTATCAGGAAGGG
This sequence comes from Deltaproteobacteria bacterium, assembly GCA_029547045.1. Taxonomy (GTDB): domain Bacteria; phylum Desulfobacterota; class Desulfomonilia; order UBA1062; family UBA1062; genus MWEI01. The sequence goes on from JAKPQL010000135.1 coordinate 17,334, forward strand.
ACTCCAGCCATCCCATGGCGGAAGGGGTGGCGCGGGGGATGCACTCGGGGGCAGGGCCGGTGCACGGTTCAATGCGCGGTCCGTGGGGGTGGTCCACGGATCTCCGGACAGTCATACGGCGGTCTTCTACGCGCTGCTCAAGGACAAGACGGATCTCGAACGGTTCGGCAGGATGTCGCTCATCCTGCGCTTCCCCAAGGGTGTCGTGCCGGCGGCACAGGTGGAAAGAGACCCTGATGATCCAAGGAACTGCTGGAGGATCAAGATACCGATACGGCCGCGCCACATCGAAGCGCTCACAACCGAGGGATGGGTTCCGGTCCAGGATTTGACGGCGCTCGAGGAGGTCTTCGGATGAAAGGGTCCCGGGCCTTTTCCCATGACCTGCACGGCTTCTGCCATGACGGACGCGGAGAGGTGAGGGCATGAAGAAACCCATATCGTTCGGGTCCCTTGGCGTGGAGGTGGTGTCGTCCATGGACGATGCGCGGGCCCGTCCTGCTCGGGACGCCCCGTTCAGGATCTGCATTCTGGGCGATTTCAGCGGCCGGACGTCCCGGGGTGTCGTCGAATCCCTGAAGGGACGCGCGCCTGTCCCCGTCGACCGGGACACCGTGGACGAGGTGCTCGCCCGGATGAAGGTGCGCGTGAGGCTCGAATCTGCGGGAGAAGGCCTCGATGTGGCCTTTGCAGTGCTCGACGACTTTCACCCGGATCACCTGTTCAGGAGAATCGGGGTCTTCAAGGCCCTCAGGGACGTGAGGGACAGGCTCCAGGACACCAGGACCTTCCAGTCCGCCCTGAAGGTGCTGCAGGGGATCACCGGTGAAACAGCTCAGGCTGCCGTGCAGCACCGTGAACCTCAGCCGTCTCCGTCCGGCAGCCTGCTGGATCTCATGATGGGCGAGGCACCGGCCGGGGGTGGAGAGAAGGGGGCCGCGACCCCGGACTTGGACGCATTCCTCGCCGCCGTGGTCAGACCCCACCTCGTGGCCCGGGAAGACCCGGAGCAGGCCCGGCTCACCGCTGTCCTGGACAGGACCGTATCGGACCTCATGGCCGAGGTCATGCACCACCCCTCGTTCCAGACCCTGGAGGCGTCCTGGCGGGGCGTGCAGTTCCTCTGCTCCCGTATCGAGACCGACGAGACCCTGCAGATCTGCCTCCTCGACATCTCCGCACAGGAGCTCGGCTCCGACCTTGCAGCGCACGAGGACCTGAGCCGCACCGGCATGTACCGCCTGCTCGTGGAGGATGCCCGGGACAGACCATGGGCCGTTCTCATCGGCGACTATGCGTTCGGATTCGGCGATGCATCCACCCTGGGCCGCATGGCCAGGGTGGCCGCCGCCGCCGGCGCGCCATTCATCGCCCGGGCCGAGCCGCGCCTGGTGGGGTGTGCATCCCTGGAGGGCAACCCGGATCCTGCATCCTGGAAGAGCTTCCCTGATCACGAGACGCTCGCCGCCTGGGATGGCCTCAGACACCTGAGGGAGGCCGCATACGTGGGGCTTGCCATGCCGCGGTTCCTCCTGCGCCTGCCCTTCGGGCGGGAGACAGATGCGGCCGAGACATTCGACTTCGAGGAGATGGCGGAACCCCCTGTACACGGACACTACCTCTGGGGAAACCCAGCCTATGCCTGCGCGTATCTCCTGGCACGGTCCTTCGTGCTCGACGGGTGGGACATGCATCCCGGATCGGTTCTCGAGGTGGACAGCCTGCCCATGCACGTGTACCGGGAGCAGGGTTCCTCCGTGCTCAAACCCTGCGCCGAGATTACGCTTACCGAGGCAGCCGCGGATGCCATTCTGGACGCGGGCATCATGCCGCTTGCCACCATAAGGGACACGGACACGGCCCGGCTCGTGCGGTTCCAGTCGCTGTCGGATCCCGCCACGGCCCTTCCGGGCAGATGGGACCGGTATTAGGAGATGAGGACCATGGATCTGAAAGCCCGCATCTTTCTGGCAATCGCGGTCATTGCGGGGATAGCGGCAGGGACGCCTGCCTCTGCCGTGGACGATCAGGCCCTGTTCGACCACAAGCCCGGTATCTGGGAGATCGCGCCTGAGGGGACCCTGTCCCGATGGATCGTGATCCACAACCTCGCCGAGGCCAGGGGCACCGGTGTCTTCCACATCGAGGTCATAGGACGGGAACACTCAAGACCCGTCTGGGACGTCAGGCGCATCCGTGCCCACATGGCCGTCACGAAAGACGCCCTGAAGAGGAGCGTCGTGAAGCCGCTGGAGAGAGGCGCCGTGTACCCGGAATCCTATGACGACGCCTATGCGCAGTGGAAGAGGAATGCCGATGGCGGCCGGAAGGTGGTCTGCGAGAGCTCCGTCCCGGAGTGCCTGTCAGCCGAGCCGTCGCGACAGGGACGATGAATGCGCTGCGACAGGTGCGGACTCCGGGAGGCATGTTGCATCGTCACCAGCTGCAACGGCGTCGAGTGCACCGAATTGCACATCTGCCGCGAGTGCAGGGACAGGGCGGAACCCACCCCCTCGGCACAGGACCAGCGATCCCTGGTGGCCCCGGCCATGGAAGATGCGCAGGCTGGTGGCCTGACGGAAGACGATATCGCACGCAGCCTGGAGATCGACCCCGGGGAGATCAGGAGGATCATGGCGGGACAGGGCGTGTCGGACCCTGCCGCGTGGGAGCGGATCAGGGCGCACCTGGTAATCCCTGAATAGACAGACCACGGTCTTTCCACAGCATGCAATGAACGAACAGCACACCCCCTTCAACCTCGACCATCCCTTCGACGTGGACCTCCTGCGGAAGACGCTCGTGGGAAGGGGCTACGTCCAGAGCGCCCTTGCCGAGACCATGAACCTCGATGCACCGGAGGGGCCGCTGGCCAGGAAATCGGACGTCTATGCCATCCTCAGGCGCACGGAGAAGCCCTCGCCCTACAACACCCTGGTAAGACTCTTCATCCTCGGCAGGGTCATGCCAGAGGATGCGGCCAGGGAGGCTCTGGAACCCGTTGTGCTCGAGGATCTCCTGGCAGTGGGCCTCCTCAGGAAAGATGGCGGAGGAGTCCGGGCCGAGGCCGCCCTGCTGGCGTACGAAGACCTCTACCTCCTCTGCGATTTCCTGCCCCAGGTTCTGGGCGGGCAGGCGCCGGACGATTTCGTGCTCGGCATCGGTCCCTCCACCATCGCCCTGGCCAACATGACGGTGCGGAAAAAGGCCCGGAACGTGCTCGATCTGGGCGCCGGAGCGGGATTCCAGTCCATCAGGGCCTCCGACCACGCCGAGCGGATCACGGCAACGGACATCAATGCCCGGGCCCTGAACTTCGGGGCACTGAACGCCCGGCTCAGCGGCAGGGACAACATCGAGTTCGTCCGGGGAAGCCTCTACGAACCGGTCAGGGGGCGCACCTTTGACCTGGTCGTCTGCAACCCGCCCTTTGTCATATCGCCCAAGGGGCGCTACCAGTACCGCGACAGCGGCATGGAGGGGGATACGCTCTGTGAGCGCATCATACGGGGAGCCCCCGGGCTCCTCGCCGAGGGCGGGTTCTGCACGGTGCTGGTCAACTGGCACCACAAGGACGAGAACGACTGGGCCGCGAGGCCGCTGTCATGGCTCGACTCGAGCGGGTGCGACATCATGCTCGTGTGCTCGGAGACCGAGGACCCCATCGCCTATGCGTCGTCATGGCTCGCGCGGGACGCCGCCGTGGAGCAGGAACGCTTCCCCGAAACCCTGGACCGGTGGCTTGCGTACTACGATGACCTCGGCATCGGCAAGATAAGCTTTGGCGCCGTGATCATCAGGCGCAGGACCTGCTCACGGAACTGGGTGTTCACGGACCGCGCGCCTGAGTACCGGGCCCAGGGGCCCTGCAGCGACCAGATCCTGCGGATCTTCGCAGCCCAGGACATCCTCCAGAAGGGCCTTGACCTACTCTCCCTGAGGTTCCTCCTCACCCCTGACCACGAGCTGATGCAGACCCTGCAGGCCGAGGAGGGTATCTGGAAGGTCAGCAATGCCCGGATCAGGCAGGTCAAGGGTTTCCCGTTCACCGGAAACGTGGACAAGCTCATGGCCACCATGCTCGCGGGCTGCAACGGGGAGCGGACCCTCGACGAGCTGATACGAGACCTCGCTGCTGGCCTGCGCATGGACCCTGACAGGATCGTGAAGCCGTGTGTCGAGGTCATGGGCATGCTCATGCAGAAGGGGTTCCTGACGGTGGTGCAAGATGGGGGCGGGACGACGGGTGCAGGGACGTGAGAAGGACGCTAGCTGCGGCACTCCCCGCCTGCTGCGGGCAGGAGGAACTCCCGCTCCATGAGCGACCGGACAATATTCATGAACGCCTCGATTACGGCATCGGAAGGGGGGTCCATGCCCGGGACGCTGTCCTGCAGGACCTGTCTGAGCCTCCTGGTGCCGTTGCAGGCGACGAGGAAATTTGCCATCACGGGGTCGATGGAACCGGTGTACGGAAGCCCGCAGGCCAGGCTCAGCGACAGCGACGTATCCCTCCAGCCTCCCTCGGAGGGCGTGCAGATCCTCTCGAGCCTGGCGTCAGGGGAGAGGACGAGCCTTGTCTCGAGCAGGTCGGCGTCGCTCGCGGACTCCAGGACGTCCCGCAGGGCAAAGCCCCTGAGGATGTCATCCCCGCAGGGGCCCAGCATCTTTTCCGGCGCGTCGTCCGCTCGGTACCAGGAATGGCCGTCCGTCCGGCGGCGCAGGGTGATGATGCCGGAGCCGACAGAGGAGATGCCCAGGTGGTCGTAGTAGCGCATCCACTGCTCGAAGCGATCGTTCGGGATGCCCTGCGGGTCCGGGGATTTCTGGCGGATCCAGGTGGAGGCGTACGAGACGATGTCGCGCGACTGGGACCGCATGACCCAGGCATCGCAGCCGCTGCCCTCGACCCAGTTCTTCAGTCCCTCCCTCCAGTCACGAGCGTCGTACTCGGCCCAGTTGCACAGGATCTGGCAGAAACCGCCCTCGGCGAGGAAGGAGGGCGCCTCCCGGACGAGCCTCCTGCACAGCGCGTCGCCCTCCATGCCGCCGTCGCAGTAGGTGAACAGCGTTTCCGGCGAGATGACGAAGGGCGGGTTGGAGACAATGAGATCGAAGGCGAGGCCGCTTACCGGCTCGAAGAGGTCGCCCTGGCGGAACTCCACGGCGCCGACCCCGTTGAGCGCCGCGTTGAACCGGGCATAGGCGATGGCTCGCGCGTTGATGTCCGTGGCCACGATCTTTTCGCTGTGCTGCGCCGCACACAGCGCCTGGAACCCGCAGCCGGTGCCCAGGTCCAGGGTGAGGCGCGAGGGCCTGCGGATCGTGAGGTTGGCCAGGGTGATCGTGCTGGCGCCAATGCCCATGACGAAGTCGGCGGAGCCCTCCCTGCCGTACGCGCCGGTGAGGTCGAAGGCGTATATGGAATCCCCGTACGGCAGGATCTTCACTGCCGGCCGCAACCGATCCCCATCCACGGTGACGAGGCCCGCCTCGACCCAGTCGAGGACGGGCAGGGAGGCCGCCTCGCTCACGGCGTCCGTGTCGCACGGCGCTTCCACGAGGAACAGGCGGATCAGGGTATCCAGGGCGTCCCCGCTGGCGGTGCGGTGGAGGAGGATCGGGATGTCGCTGCTTCTCAGCGAGGGAAAGTCGCGGGCCCTGAGCCTCTCGAGAATGCCTGTCCTCGTATAGCCCGCCCGGTGGAAGGCCTTTCTGATTCCGGCCATTTTCTCGGAACTCAGCACCTTCATGGGAGTGTTGTATCGGACTTTGCGCGTATTGTCCAAGGAGAACGACAGTGACGGCGCCCATGCCGCCCAGTGAGGATCAGCCATGCAACTTGTGAACCACACGCCGTTCCCGGCCATGATATTTCGGGGCGGCATTGAAGGGAACCGGCTCTTCGGCGCAGTGATCTGCAGGGTGACCTACGACATTGCAGGCACCGAACTGAAGGTTTCCACCGAGCAGACCTGGAAGGTCTCCCCGCCGCCCTGGGAGTGCGAGTACGGCCCCATGGACTCGGACGAGGTGTTCTACCGGGGCGGGGTGGATCTTTTCGCCTTCGGCTCGGCCCGGCCCGAGCGCGGCGAGGCCACCAGCATGGACGTGACCGTGGAGCTCGGGGATACCTTCCGGGCCTCGCTCAAGGTCTTCGGGCCCAGGCTCTGGCGGAAGGAGTCGCGGGGGCTTGTGCCGAGCCCTCCGTACCCCTTCCGAGAGATCCCGCTCACCCTGGCGTATGCCTACGGCGGCAAGGACGACTGGGACGGCCTGCCCGTGCCGTTCCCCTCGAACCCTGCAGGCAAGGGGTTCTATCTGGAGGAAGCCAATGCCGTGGGCAAGGAGCTGCCGAACATCGAGGACCCGAAGAACCTCATCCGCCGATGGGACGACCGGCCCGATCCCGTGGGCCTCACCCCCTGCGGCATGGCCTTCGGGCCCCGGCTGCAACGTTCGGTGGTCTTTGATGAGAAGACCGGTGACCTGCTCGAGCTGAAGCCCACCCTGTTCAACGCCGCCTTTCCGGACATGGTGGCCCCGTCCGCAAAGACGGGCGACAGGATGCGGATCACCGGCATGAGCGCAGCAGGCCCCGTTGAGTTTGTCCTGCCACCCTCGGGACTCATGGTGAAGCTGGGCTTTGGGGAGGACATCGTGTTCCGGGAACCCGCCGTCGACCAGATCGGGGTCGAGGTGGACAGGAGAAGGGCCTTCATCACCTACCGCTACCCGTTCCGCTACGTGCTCGTGCCGCTGGTGAAGCGCTCGTGCGAGCTCTTTGCAGAGGGATAGACGCATCGAGGAGGAGACGAGATGCTGTGCGCGGTATTGAAACACTGGCACCCGGTCATGGGCGTGGACTTCCACATCCCCTGGCCACCCGGCTCACCGGCTCCGGCCCCGACCCCGGCTCCGTACAAGACGGCTTCCATCATGGCCGGCACAGGCCTTACCTCGAAAATGGCCACCACCCATAACCAGCAGGGCTTCGGTCTGACCATGCAGGTGCCCACCGACGTGGGGCCCATGATCCCGCATATGGGGCCGCCTTCCCAGACCCTGCCCATCGACATCGCCTTCAGTTCGTCGAAGTCGTATTTCGGCCCGACGAGCACAGAGAGCCAGAACGAGCGCATCGCGGCGGCTCTGGCAGGCCACCTGAACCCGAACCTCGACTGCGGCTTGCCCATCCCCACACCCACCGGCATGGTCCTTGCCCTGACCACTGTGTATACCAACATGACCCTCGCGGACGTCATGTTCGGATTCAATGCCATGGCCATCGACTTCTGCGTGCAGTCCATTCTCAATGCCCTGGGCAACCAGATGGGCAATGCCATGGGGCCGTATCTCGGGTACATGTTCGGACGGTTCGCGCCCCGGATGATGACCAAGGCGGCTGCCAAGGCCCTGCTCAGAAGCCGGGGGGGTGTGCCGGAAAACATAATCAACCAGGCGGCCAGGAACCTGGCCCGCTCACGGAATCAGGCAGCTGCGGATTTCTTCACTGCACTCCCCGCACGGACGGGGAACGCTGCGAATGCCATCATCGGGTTCTTCGGGGGAGGACCCATGGGCGCGGATGCCGGAACCCTGGGGATGCCGACACCCGGCGGCGCCTTGGGAAATGCTGCCCAGAATTACCTGAATGGACCGGGCCCCGAGAATCACGGGGGCGGCGGATAGGCCGGATACTGCCGGGGGAAGGGAAGAACCATGCCAGTGCAGACAACACCGTCAAAGACGCTCATGCAGTTTTCCGGCAGGGACCCCGAGGGCAGGAGCATCCTGTCAGTCCTCCTCAAGATCACGTACGCCATCATGCCCGACGGCCGGTGCGAGCCGTCGCCCGGCCAGGTCCCCCTGGTGACGGCACCCGAGCCCCATTCTGAGATCAAGGGCCTCCTGGTCCGGGACATAGACATCTTTCCGTTCAAGCCGGCCACGGACATCGTGATCAAGGGACATGCCTACGGGAAGGGCAGGACCATCTTTGAGGCCGGCGTGCGCGTGCACAGGAACGAGAAGCGGATCCTCGTCATCGGGAACAGGCGCTGCACCCTCAGGCGGGGCCGGGGCGTCGCCTTCTCCGATCCGGAGCCCGTTGACACGGTGCCGCTTCGATATACGCATGCGTACGGGGGCCGCGACAGGGCGGCTGAAGAGAAGTACGGGAACCCGTTCATGGAGCTGCACCCGAACGTGGACAAGCGATATTGCGATATGGACATGGCGAGCCCGTTCCTCTATCCGCGCAATCCCTGCGGCAGGGGGTATCTCATCGAGCCGGAGAGAGAGGCCGTCGAGGCAGTTGAGCTTCCGAACCTCGAAGACCCGCAGGACCCGCTCATCCCGGAGCGGCTGGCCGTGCTCGACCACCAGCAGTGGATCCGCATGCCGCTGCCCCAGGCCACGGACTGGTATGACTACGGCTGGTTCCCCCGCATCTCGTACTCCGGGATCGTACCCTACTTCGAACCTCAGGACGCAGTGCCGGCCGAGGTCCGGCGTGGTCTGGCCCCGGAGTGGATCACCGCTGAGCATCTCCCGGACGCCAGGGGCGCCTTCCTCATGACCAACGGCGCCTCGCCCGGACTGACCGTACCGTACCTGAGGGGGGGGGAGGAGGTCCTGCTCGGCAACATGCACCCGAGGCTGGAGACGCTCCGCATCAAGCTTCCCCCCAAGGCACCCCGGCTCTGGACGGACGGCAGGAAGGGAAGGATGAACCCCACCGAACCGGTCATGCACACCGTGCTCATCGAACCGGACGAGGACCGCCTGAGCATCCTCTGGCGGGGCTCGGCGCCGGCGCTGCGTCCCTACCTGCCGGACGAACTCGCTGCCATGCCGCTGCGGGCCGAGTGGCCGTGACCGGAAGACCCCGAAGAAACCGCTGCGGATGAACGCTATAAGATAGACCGTACAGAAGGAGACAGGCCATGACACTGACGCAGGAGAACCGTCTTCTCTCCATCACCACCCCGCTGGGCGAGAACGTGCTCATGCTCACCGGGTTCACGGGATCTGAAGGGATCTCCCAGCCCTTCAGCTTCGAGCTGACGCTGGCATCCGAGGACACGGACATCAATCCCCGTGACATTATCGGCCAGGGCGTCACGATATGCCTCAGCATGGCGGACGACGAGCACAGGTACATCAACGGCATCATCTGCCGCTTCTCCCAGGAGCGCCTCGGCGAGGGGTCCGACCAGGAGCAGTACCTGCACATCGCCACGTACTCCGCCACCATGGTGCCCTGGTTCTGGCTGCTCACCCGTACCGTGAACTCCCGGATCTTCCAGGAAAAGAGCGTGCAGCAGATCATAGAGCAGATCTTTGCCGACAGGGGGTTCGCGGACTACGAGTTCCGGCTCTCCGGCTCCTACGAGGCCAGGGAGTACTGCGTCCAGTACCACGAGAGCGACTTCAACTTCATCAGCCGACTCCTGGAGCAGGAGGGCATCTTCTACTTCTTCGAGCACGAGGACGGCCGCCACGTGCTGGTCCTGGCCGACTCCGCCGACGCGCACCGGGACTGCCCCCACCAGGACAGAGTACGCTGCCAGCTCACCGGCGAGACCACGCTCGAGACCGAGGACGTGATCAAGAACATCGGCTGGGGGGAGGAGATCAGGTTCGGCAAGTACACCATCAAGGACTTCAACTTCCTCATGCCGCTCACCGACCTCAGATGGGAGGTGCCCACGAGCATCACCGTGGGCCAGGGCGACAGAGAGCTGTACGACTACCCCGGCGAGTACCTCACCGTGTCCGAGGGCGAGCGGTACGCCAACCTCCGAATGCAGGCCGAGGAGGCCCAGATCACGGTGCTCTCCGGCACGAGCAACTGCCGCGCGTTCATCAGCGGGTTCCGCTTCACCCTGGCCGAGTACCACCGCGACGACATGAACGACCGCCCCTACGTGCTCACCGCGCTGAACCACTCCGCCAGCGAGCCCATCTCGGGCAGCGGCGGCGATACCGAGGCCTCATACACGAACACCTTCGTGTGCATACCGCACAGCATCCCGTTCAGGCCGCCGCTCCTCACGCCAAAACCCGTCATCGTGGGTGTGCAGACCGCCCTGGTCACCGGACCCGAGGGCGAGGAGATCTACACCGACGAGCACGCCCGGGTGAAGGTGCAGTTCCATTGGGACCGGGAGGGCCAATACGACGAGAACACCACGTGCTTCATCCGGGTCGGGCAGATCTGGGCGGGTATGGGGTGGGGCGCGGTGTGGCTGCCGCGGATCGGCCAGGAGGTCATCGTGACCTTCATCGAGGGCGACCCTGACCGGCCCATCATCATCGGCAGCGTGTACAACGGCACCCACACGCCGCCGTACACCCTGCCGGACGAGAAGACCAAGAGCACCATCAAGTCGGAGTCGACCATCGGCGGGGGCGGGTTCAACGAGATCCGCTTCGAGGACAAGAAGGGCGAGGAGGAGGTGTTCATCCACGCCCAGAAGGACCACAACATCGTGGTGGAGAACAACCGGAGCGCCACGGTGGGCGCCAATGATTCCGTGGGTGTGGGCGGCGACAGGAGTCTCTCCGTGTCCGGGAACGAGACCATCGAGGTCACCGGCAGCTGCACCCGGACCATCCACGCCGGCGAGACCCTCCGGGTGGAGCAGGGAAGAAACGTGGCCGTGACGGACGGGGAGGCACAGAACATCCAGGGCGGCAGGGGTGTCGAGATCGATGGCGATGACCGGCTGACGGTCTCGGCCCTGCGCCAATGCGAGATCGGCGGTGACGACAACACCAGGGTCACCGGGTGCAAGAACACCGTTGTGGAGACCGACTTCAACGAACAGGCCATCGGGAACAGGTTCATACGGACTGACACGAACCTCAACCTGAAGACGTTCGGTGTCATGGACGCATCGGCGGATCAGGTCATCATTTCAGGAACCTCTTCGATCCAGATAACCTGCGGCGCGGGCACCATCTCCATGGATCCGGGCGGGACGATAACCCTGGATGCCGGTGGATCGTCCATTCTCATCGCGCCGAGCGGAATAACCCTCGAAACGGCCGGCATACTCCAGTTGAGGGGCACGCTGATCCAGAACAACTGCTGAAGGAGCGACAGGACATGGAAGACCATATCACGACAACAGCGGTCCAGGTGGTGGATCTCCAGGGAGACCGGCAACTCCTCATCGACCAGGGCCCGCAGGAGGACCGCCTCGTGATCACGGGTGCGGACGGCAGGGTGAGCCTCACCATCACCGTCACCGATTCCGGCCCTGTGCTGCACCTGGAGGGCGCGGGACTCATGATCACGACCGACGGAGACCTGGCCATCAGCGCGAAGACCCTCGCCATCCACGGCCGCGACGGCATCGCGCTTACCAGCGGGGGCGACGCGCATATCACCGTACAGGGGGATCTGACCTCCAAGGCACGCATCCAGAACATCACGGCGGAGCTCGGGAACGTGAATGTCCAGGCCAACGACGACGTGAGGATAGACGGCGAACGGATTCTGATGAACTGCTAGAGACGCAGGTGTCTTATTTCTTGAAGATGTCGAAGATGGATTTCGCTGCCTTGGCCTTTTTTGCAGGCTCGCCTTGGGCGGGCCTCGACGGCTTCGGCGCCTCTTCGGACGTGGCCTGCTCGTATTCGGCGAGCCTCCCTTCGCCCAGGAACCGCAGGCACGGCCCCCCGGGCACCAGCGATATGATGTCCTGGGCCTTGAGCGGCGCCTCGAAGCCGATGGCCTTCCCGCCTACGGTGATGAGGTTCCTGCCCGTGAGGTCCTTGATCCAGTACGTGTCCTGGCTGAAGAAGATCTGGGCGTGGGCGTCGGCGATGGCGGGGTGCGCGAGCACGAAATCGGCATCCGCTTTCGACCCGATGACGATGGGCAGTTCCTTGTACGACTTCAGCATGGGCCCGAACTGGACCATGAGCGGTGCCTGTACCTTCTGGACCTGCTGCCGGGCGGCGGCGGGCCTGGGATGCCCCTGCCCGGGGGCCGAAGGTTGCGGCTGGGCGGGTCTGGACGCCACGGGGGCAGGGGGGACGACCGGTTCCGGCCGTGCGGGCTTCACCGGAACAGCCTGCTCCGCCGCATCCGCGGTCTGTGCGGCAGGTGTCGCAGGAGGCCCGGCATGAGGCGGCTTCGGTGCGGCCGGCTCAGGAACGGGCTCCTTCATGACGGCATCCGTGATCTTCGCCAGGAAGCTCACCTTGGGGCCGCCCTCGGTGAACATGATCACGTCGCCGTCCTTGAGGAAGGCCTCGGTGACGCGCTTGCCGTTCACGAAGGTGCCGTTGGTGCTGCGGTCAGTGACCTTGTAGCGGTTGCCCTCCCGCACGAGTTCGGCATGGGTGCGGGAGATGGTGGTGAGGTCAGTGGGAAACTGCACGCTGCACGACGGGTGCCTGCCTATGGTGATCTTCTCCTCGGTGAACTCCTGGATCTGGCCCATGAGCGGACCCTGGATGTGCACGAGCTGGACGAGGATGACCGGCAGTTCCTTCATACGTCTGGAGAAATTACAGGCTCGGGCAGGATGTGTCAAGCCCATAGCAGGGCGGAGCAGGGAGGCTCGGACAGGGCTCGATGAGAGGACAGGGGGGGTCCCATGTTCGTATCGGCTGAGGATTTTCTGGACATGCTCCACCAGATAAGGGAGCAATACCGCGGCACACGGTATAACCTGGATGACCCGCAGGTCATGCACGATCTGCTCAGGCGGGAGTTCCCCGATGTGGAGGGGGTGGTCCCCCCGCCCGCCTACGAGACGATCCGCGAGCGGTATATTCCCGAGGAGTGGCGGATGGCCATCCCGCAGGAGCGCCGCCGGCAGGGCCCGACATTGACTGCAGGCACGCCCCAGGACAGGTTCGCAACCACGGACCCTCTGGAGGAACAGGCCAGGCAGATCCTTGCCGACCTCGACAGCCTGCGGAGCGATCCGTTCTGCGCCATGACCTACGTGGTTGAGCGGAGCAGGGGGGTGGACTCCCGCACCGCCATGAACCGGGGCAGGGCGGTGGGGCAGGTTGTCCAGCTCGTGACCATGTCCTCCCGCAGGGGGGTTCTGGCCACCCATCGTGCCCTGTCCGGCACTACCGGGCGGCCGCGCGATTACCATCAGACGCGTGCCGCACAGATCGTGGAACAGGAAATGGTTGCGCGGGCCAGGATATCCCGGCAGGTTGTGCAACCTTCGCCTCGACCTCCGACCATGGCCCCGGCGCGCAGGCCCAGGACTTCCCCGTCATCTCCCGAACCCACGCGGGAGAGGCTCCGCAGGATAGCAGCCCAGGCGGGCAGCCCCGGCAGCCCGCGCAGGCGGTAGAGGACCGCACGAAAGAAACCGGACCCGGATGGTGGACGAAGACAGAGGTTCGCCCGCGGCCACCTCATGCCCCGTGCATGTGGAGGTGAAGAAGGGTAAAACCGCCCAGACCGGGAAGCGTTTCGAGACGACCTTCCTGGTGGGCCGGGGGAGCACCTGCGACCTCCGGATCGAGGACGACTGCATCAGCCGCAACCACCTGCAGGTGGTCCTCGACGGTGAACAGTGGCTTGTCAGGGACCTGGGGAGCACCAACGGCACCTTCGTGAACGGCGAGCGGGTCACCGAGGCAATACTGCCGGACAGCTCCCGGATCGAGCTCGGACGAGGCGGGCCCCTGCTGGAGCTCACCATCGAGCGTCCGGCTCCGCTCATGGTGGAAAAAGCACCGGAAGCACCCCCCGGGTTCGGCTCAGAGACCCAGATCATCAGGCACTACTTCGAACAGAAGGATGCCGGGGAAGCGGGCGAGCAGACCCTCATGTTCCGGCGCGCCTTCGAGCGGGTGCACAAGAAGAAGTCGAAAAAGTACCTGTATGTCATCGGCGCGGTGCTCGGCGTGGCCGTTCTCGTTGCAGGGATCACCAGCGGCGTCATCTACCATCAGAGGCAGGTCATCGCCCGCCAGAAGACCAAGATCGAGGCCATGCGAGTCACGGCGGAGAAGATCTTCTACGCCATGAAGGCCCTGGAGCTCCAGATCGGGCAGCTCGAGGACATCGTCCTGCTGAACGCCGACAGCGCGCAGATCGAGGACCTGCTCGAAAAGCGCAGACAGCTGGGCGAGCTGTCCAGGCAGTACGACAACTTCGTCTCCGAGATAGGGGTGTACCAGAAGGCGCCCCTGGAGAAGCAGGTCATCTTCCGGATGGCACGAACCTTCGGCGAGTGCGACGTGAACGTGCCCGAGGGTTTCGTGAACGAGGTGATGCGCTACATCGCCATGTGGAAGTCCACGGGAAGACTCCAGACCGCCGTCGAGAGGGCGCAGACCTACGGGTACATCGCCATGATCGAACAGGCCCTCCAGGAGAACAGCCTGCCCAGGCAGTTCCTCTTCCTGGCGCTCAGGGAGAGCGAGTTTCTGCCGAATGCGGTGGGCAGGGCCACCCGGTACGGCTATGCCAAGGGCATGTGGCAGTTCATCCCCGAGACCGCGGAGCATTACGGGCTGAAGATCGGCCCGAGGTACGGAGAGCCGGTGTTCGACCCCTTCGACGAACGGTTCCATGCCGCCAAGGCGACCAGGGCCGCGGCCCGGTACCTCAGGGACATCAACAACACCGAGGCCCAGGCGTCCGGGCTCCTGGTCATGGCCTCGTACAACTGGGGCGAGAGCAACATCAGGGAGATCCTGAGGAGCATGCCCGAGAATCCCAGGGAACGGAATTTCTGGTCCCTCATGAAGAAGGCCAGGATCCCGAAGGAGACCTATGACTACGTGTACTACATCTTCTCCGCAGCGGTGATCTGCGAGAACCCCCGGATGTTCGGCTTCGATTTCGACCCCATCTGAGCGGATGGAAGCAGCCATGCGAAGGAGAAGGCCGCTGGAGTTTCCGGGCAATGGTCCAGGGTGACCGTTCAGACAATGAACCGGGTTGAGATGAGAGGAAGGTCACGAACATGAAGGTGGAATACTTCGGCGCGAGCGATGTGGGACTGAAACGCACGAACAACGAGGACGCCTTTGCGGCGAGGCCGGACCTCGGCTTCTGTACCGTGGCCGACGGCATGGGGGGAGCTGCTGCCGGCGAGATCGCGAGCGGCATCTTCGTGGCCACCTCCGTGGAGGTCTTCGCCGATCAGGATGATGCGGCCGGCCTGGAGGAGAGGGTGAAGCGCGCCTTCACCCTGGCGAACACCCGTATGCTCCAGCATGTGGCAGCGAACCCGGACCATGCGGGCATGGGATGCACCGCCGAGATCCTCGCGGCCCGGGGCGGCGAGGTGGTCATCGGCCACGTGGGCGACAGCCGCACCTACCGGCTCCGGGGCGGCGAGCTCAAACAGCTCACCGTGGACCACTCCCTGGTGCAGGACCAGGTGAACAGGGGGATCATCAGCGCCCAGGAGGCCCGCACCCATGCCATGCGCCACGTGATCCTCCGCGCCGTGGGATCCAAGGACCACGTGGAGCTCGACATCCTCAGGGGCAGGTGCCAGCCGGGGGACATCTTCCTTTTGTGCTCGGACGGTCTGTCCGATATGATCGATGACGGCATGATCATCCGGTGCATGGCGCAAGGCCTCACGCTCCAGGACATGACGGGCCGTCTTATCGACGCCGCCAAGGCGGCCGGGGGAAAGGACAACGTCACGGTGGTACTGGCGAGGATCGCATGACAATGAACGACCGGCAACGGACGATCCGTCCCGACCCTCCTGCCCGGCGGTCTCCCCCGGTGAGGGCAACGGCCGTGCGGCTGATGGCGCTGGCGCTGCTCGTCGTCCTGCCGGGAGCGCGGATCGTCTCTGCCGCCGACGACAGCCGGCAGCGGGTCTTCGACATCCCCCGGTACGAGGCCGAGCAGGTGATCACGGACTGGCTGGTCAAGGCGGGCTACTCGGTCACTGCCGAGAACCCGGCGGACAAGGTGGTCCTCAAGGCCCTCAGGCAGAACGCACCATGGGAGATCACGCTCCGCTACCATTCCCCGCTGGCCACGGTGGTGGAATCAGGCGAGACCCTCAAGGGCAGGACGGATGACCTGTGGAGGTTCCTCGGGGACTACCAGGACGGAACCTACTCGGCCCGGGGGTTCCCGCCCCGGGAGGTACCGGCAGAGGTGCAGCGCCGCAGGGGCTCCGCGGTGTGCATCCGGGCCGTGGTGAAGGACCGGCCCCTCCAGCTCTCAGGCTTCGTGGTGGACACCTCGGGACTGATCCTGTGCACCGCGCACATGCTGAAGAACCCCGCACAGATCACCATCATCCCCCCTGCGGGCGGGAGTGTGGGCGGCGCCATCGTGAAGATCGACTTCAAAAAGGACCTGGCGCTCATCGACTGCTCCAGGACCTTCACAGACGCGGTGAGCCTGAACAACCACAAGCCCGCGCCCGGCACCGGGGTGAAGGTGTTCACCATCGGGTGCCCCCGGGGCCATGCCGGCACCGTGATATCCGGCGTGGTGAGCGGACCGCCGCGGCTCGTCGAGGGCCAGCCGCTCATCCAGGTTCGCATGGAGGTGGAGCCCGGGAGCAGCGGGAGCCCGGTCTTCGACGAACAGGGGGACCTCGTGGGCGTGGTGCAGGGCAGGATGAAGACCGACCACCGCTCGGGCCTGCTGGTGCCGCTCCAGACCGTCATCGACTTCGTGAAGGAACGATAACCCATGAACTACGGCCGCTACGAGATCGTCAGGGAACTGGGCAAGGGCTCCATGGGCGTGGTCTACCAGGCCCATGACCCCCAGATCGGCAGGACCATCGCGCTGAAGGTGCTGAGACCCGACCGGGTGAGCAGCGAGGACTTCGTGCAGCGTTTCCTCAAGGAGGCGCGTGCCATCGGACGCATGTCGCACCAGAACATCGTCACGGTGTACGACGTGGGTCAGGACCAGTCAACGGTGTACATCGCCATGGAGTTCCTCGAGGGGGAGGCGCTCAACGCCTATGCCCGGGACCGGACGCTCACCATGGAGCAGATCATTGACATCGGCATCCAGGTGGCGGACAGTCTCGACTATGCCCACACCCGGGGCATCGTGCACCGGGACATCAAGCCGCAGAACATCATGGTGGCGCCCACCGGGGTGGTGAAGCTCACGGACTTCGGTATCGCCCACGTGGAGGACCCCGAGGCGAGCCACCAGACCCAGGCGGGAGAGATCCTGGGCACGCCCAACTACATGTCCCCGGAGCAGGTCATGGGAAAAAAGGTGGACGGCCGCTCCGACCTCTACTCCCTGGGTGTGATCCTCTACGAGCTGGCCACCGGGTCCCGCCCCTTCAAGGGGGAGAACCTGGCCGCCATCTTCCATGCCATCACCAGCGAGACCCCGGCACGGCCCGAGGCGCTGAACCCGCAAGTGCCAAAGGGACTGTCCGGCGTGATCCTCAGGTGCCTGGAGAAGAACCCGGAGGAGCGTTTCAGGACCGGCCGCGAGCTGTCCGAGGCCCTGCGGGCCATCCTCAGCACAGGCGAAGAGGTGAAAAAGGCCGGGGCCGGGAAACGGAAAGGTCTCCTGGTCATGATCCTGGCCGCCCTGGCTGCCGCCTGCGTCATCGCCGCCGTGGTCTTCTTCATGGCCACGGGGAAAAAGGAGCCGCCCGTGGACATGGGCAGCCTGCAGGTCAGCAGCAATCCTGCGGGTGCACAGGTCTACGTGGACGGGAACCTCAAGGGCACGGCCCCCATGGCCCTGGAGCTGCCCGTGGGGGGCCACGAGGTGCGCCTGAGCATGCCCGGGCACTACGAGTGGGAGGCCCGGGTGCAGGTGGACAAGGAAGGCGGTGAACCCCTCACGGTGGAGCTGATACCGGTGGAGGAGTGATCCTGCCCAGCGAGTTCCCGCCCCGCGGTCCTTTCAGGGACTCCGCATTACAAGATCCATGCAGCGGGGGTGCGTTTCCATGAGATTTCGCACGGTCGTGTTCCTCTTCCTGGTGAGGTGTCTTCCCTGGAGCGGGGGGTGTCTGTACGCGGGCACGTGACGGGCCCGGTTTCGGTCCGTTTCACTGCCCGGTGATCGATCCCCGGGGCCCCGGCTGCCATGGTTCTCCCTGTGACAGGTCCTGTTCCCGTCTGTGTGAATGCGTTCCAAGACAATGTTGAGGAGAAAGGAGAGCGTATGAAGGGTACGATCGGATACATCGTCGCGGCAGTGGCGGCCGTCCTCCTGTGCTGGGGCGCGCCCATGGTTTCACAGGCCCAGGCCAGGTCCGTCACCGCTCTCGAGGGGGTGGGCTACAACACCTCGGCCTCCATGGCCGACAACCTCAAGCCGCTCGTCGGCAAGGACGTCATCGTCCACCTGCGGTCCGGAAAGACCCTGCAGGGCTATGTGAAGTCCGTGGGCGACGGCCTTGTTCACCTGGAGAAGCTCGCCGGGAGGGAGTTCTACGATGCCCTGGTGCGCATCGATGACATCGGCGCCATCGAGGTGAAGTTCCGGGACATGAAGTAGGGAAGACACAGGGCAAAGGGTGCTCCCCGGGTTCATGCTCACAGCGCAAATGGCTGCAGACACATTCTGTCATGGCCTGGACCACCGGTGGCTCCCGAGCGCCGCAGCTTCGGGGCAGACCGTGCTCATCGGTGACCCCTCGTGCCGGGGCTTCCCCAAGCACTGCTGAGATGAACTTTCCGATTACCGTGCAAGGACCCTCCCTGAACTGGGGGAGTGGACGGCCGATGTGCAGATCCTTCGGGTGCGCCGGGATGCGCTGCTGAATGGGAAATGAAGGGAATGGGCTGAAAGGGAAGAGCATCTTGCCATTGGCAGGAGATTTCGTAATACTAGAGAAGGGAAATCAAGGAGGGAGGAAGACCATGAACCATATCACACGCATTGCCCTGAGCCTGGCACTGGCCCTGGCGATCGCAGCGGTGGGAGCACTGCCGGCCCATGCGCTGAAAGAGGGGCAGTCGGCGCCCGTCTTTTCGCTGCAGGACCTCTCCGGCAAGAAGCACGACCTGGCCGCCATGAAGGCCAGCCCCATGCTGGTGCTTTACTTCTTCGACGCCGCGTCCCGGCCGTCCCAGGAGGGGCTGCTGGGTCTTGACCAGATCGCCAAGAAGTACAAGGGCTCGAACCTCTCCGTGTGGGGCATCACCCGGTCACCCAGGGAGTATGCCGGTGCCTTTGCCTCCACGGCCAAGCCCACCTTCCCCGTGCTTCTCGATACCGGGTCGGTGAGCGATCTGTACAACGCGGGAACCATCCTCCCCACGGTCTGCATCGTGGGGCCGAACCTGAAGGTGATGGACGTGTTCCAGGGAGGCGGCAAGACCACGAACGTCATGCTCGTACGCCTCGCCGAGCGCAAGCTCCAGCAGAAGGACACCGCGCTTGCCATGGCCATCAGCGATGAGGCGGCCAGGAAGAGCCCGGACAACAACCAGGCACGGGTGGTGAGCGGGTACGCGGCCCTGAAGGCAGGCAAGGTGGGCGATGCGGAGAAGACCTTCACGAAGCTCGCCAAGGGCTCCGGCAAGGCAGAGATCCTCGGCAAGGAAGGGCTGGCAGCGGTGTATGCCCGGCAGGGAAAGGCCGAGAAGGCCCTGGCCCTGGCCGATGAAGTACAGAAGAAGGCCCCGAACCGCTCCTATGCCCACGTGGTGAAGGCGGACATCCTCTACGCCCAGAACAGGAAGAAGGAGGCCCAGGCCGAGTACGAGGCGGCCACCAAGAAGGACGAGGCCGAGCCCTACCAGAAGACCGTGGCCTACAACAAGCTGGGCCGCCTCTATGCAAGCGTGAAGGACTACCAGTCGTCCCGGAGCCTCTACGACCAGGCAGTGGCCCTGGACCCGTACAACGTGGAGGCAATGGCAAACAAGGGCGTCACCTTTGAGAAGGAAGGCAAGTGGGACAAGGCCCTGGAGATGTACCAGCAGGGCCAGACCGTGAACAGGCAGGACGAGTTCTCCGCGGTCCTCGCGGGCAGGGCGCTCGAGAGGCTCAAATACCAGCAGGACACCGCCCGCAGGGAGCGCGTGGACAAGCTGGTGAAGGAGCTGGCGCAGCGGTTCCGTGAGCAGCAGAAACGGCCGAGGCCCGAGGACACCTGGACTTCTCCGGCCGTGGTCCTCTCCTTTGTGGATTTCCAGGAGCAGGGCGGTCTGTCCGAGCGTGACGGCATGGCCACCGTGCTCACCTCCCAGCTCTCCGAACAGCTCAAGGCCTCGGGCCGGGTCAAGGTGGTGGACCGCGTCCTGTTGGACAGGCTCCTGGAGGAGCTGAACCTCGGCTCCTCGGAGCTCGCCGACCCCGAGACCGCCCTGAAGCTCGGCAGGGTGCTCGCCGCCAGGGTGCTGGGCACCGGGACCCTGTTCACCATGGCCGAAGGGTCCCTGCTGAGCATGCGGCTCATCG
This sequence comes from Deltaproteobacteria bacterium, assembly GCA_029547045.1. GTDB lineage: Bacteria > Desulfobacterota > Desulfomonilia > UBA1062 > UBA1062 > MWEI01. Next base: position 37,711 of record JAKPQL010000135.1, read on the forward strand.
ACACCGAGACCACCGCGGTGGACAAGGTGATCACCCTGCAGATGGCGCCCGGCGGGCCCCAGAGCGCAGACCTGTACAAGATCAACCGGCAGATCCTGGGCTCCGTCATCAGGGAGCATCCCCTGAAGGCCTACGTGGTGGAGGTCAAGGACGGCCGCGTCATGATCAACCTCGGCTCCGATCAGGGGGTGGTGGCGGGAACCAAGTTCGAGGTCATCGAGGAGGGCAGGGAGGTGGAGTACAAGAGCAGGAAGCTCAAGTCCGCCCCCACCAATGTGGGACTCCTCGAGGTGACCAAGACCGAGCCCGGGCTTGCCTACTGCCGCATCGTGGAGCAGGCGAGGCCCATCACCCGGGATGACAAGATCATCGAGAAGCTCGATGAGCAGGCCCTCAGGGAGTAGCACGGTGCGCTGCCGCCTTGCCATTGCAGCCTGTGCACTGGCATGCCTCCTGTGCGTGACCGGGTGTGCCACCACCGGGGCGGGCCATGAGGAGGTCCGCGCCGTGGCGGTGTGGGACCTGGAGGACCTGAGCCCGGCCCTGGGTGCGCGGCCTGACCTCGGCCAGGTCCTTTCCGGTGAGATCATCCGGGTCATCCAGGCGAGGCAGGACATCACCGTGGTGGAGCGGGACAGGCTCATCGCGGTCATGGAGGAGCTCAGGCTCGGCAGCTCGGAGCTCGCGGACGAAGAGACGCGGCTGCGGGTGGGCAGGATGCTCGGCGCCAGGGAGATGGTCTTCGGCGGATACATGGTGGTGGGCTCCGCCATGCGCATCGACCTGAGGCGGGTGGACGTGGAGACTGGCAGGATCACGGGTGCGGTGAAAAAGACCGCCGGGTCATCGGACCTTGCCGGGTGGCTGGATGCGGCCCGCCAGGCGGGCACCGAGCTGTTCCCGGAATAGGAGGCCCTGCAGCGGGTACACCCCGAAAGGCGAAACGAATCACCGTGTGAACTGAAGGCGAAGGGGCCCTGCGCACTACCGCAGGGCCCCTTCTCTCATTCAAGGAACACCGTGATCTGGACGTCCTCGTAGTCGCTCTCCCGGGGTGAGCCGCTGTCATGGACCCAGAACCGCACGGTCGCGGTCAGGGGCGGGATGCACTTTGTCCCCAGGGGTTTGTCTTTCTCGTACCAGGGGGTCCAGGAGAACGTATGCGTGGCAGCATCGAAGGTTGCGCCCTGAGGAAGGCCCTCCGCACTGTAGGTGAGGGTGTCCCCGGTGTCGGGGTCTGTGGCGAAGACGGTGAACTCGATGGTCTCCTTGTTCCACACCACCCGGTTGCCGATGGGTTCCAGCGCCGGGGGCCGGTTCACGCTGCCCACGGTGATCACCACGTCCTCGTGGTCGGACATGTATGCGGGGTCACCGGGGTCTCTCACCACGAAGCGCACACGGTAGTTGCCTGCTTCCAGGGGCTCCCAGCTGAACGCGCGGGTGAGGCCGTCCAGCGACGCCCCATCCGGGAAGTCATACCCCGGGATGGGTTCCATGCCGAAGTTCAGGGAATCCAGGCCGCCGTCAGGGTAGTCAGGGTCGGAGGCGCTGAGGGTGAAGCGCAGCTCTTGGCCGGGCACGGCCCGCTTGGGTCCGACGGACGACAGGACAGGGTACCGACGGGGGAGGACGTCGTCGTAGACAAGGATGGTGACCGTCCGGTAGACGCGCTGGGCCGGCTTGCCCGAGTCGGTGACGATGAACAGGACGTGGTACTCGCCCACTGCGGCCGGACCCGGCGCGACCCACCGGAAGGACCCGGTGGCATCGTCGAAGGTGACGCCCGGGAAATAGGTGCCGCCCGGATCCCTGGGCAAGTTCGCCGCTGCATAGGTCAGGGCGTTCCCGTCGGGGTCCGTTGCCGAGACGGTGAACTGCAGGGTCCCGGCGATGCCCACCTGCTGGACCCCCTCGGGGACTTCCACCACAGGTGATCGGTTGGTGTTCGCGACCACGAAGGTCACGTCCACGGAGGAGGTCTGCGGCGGGTTGCTGTCGTCCGTTGCCTCGAACCGTATGACGTACGTACCGGCCTGGTTGTAGGTGGGCCTCCAGGTGAACAGGCCCGTGGATGCGTTGAAGGTGGCCCCCGGGGGCAACGACATGGCCTGGTAGGTCACGGCATCGCCATCCGGGTCGGATGCATGCACTGCGAACCTCAGGGTCTTACCCTCCTGGACCCGCTGCGTCCCGGGGGTGTCAAACTCGGGCGGCAGGTTGGGGCCGGTGACCACGATGTACACCTCCAGGATGTCTGCGTCAGGCTCCTCGAACTCGTCGTTTACCCGGAAGCTGGCCAGGTATACGCCCGACTGGCCGTTCAGCGGGGTCCAGGAGAAGCGCCCGGTCTCAGGGGTGAAGGATGCGCCTTCGGGCAGGGAAAGAACAGTGTAGGTGACGGGGTCTCCGTCCGGATCGACAGCGCTCACCCTGAATTCCAGGGTCTGCCCGGCCCTGACCTCCTTGGCCTCGATCTCCTCAAAGACCGGGACCATGTTGAGCCTCTCCAGGTCGATGCCTCCGGCATTGGTGACCCTGCCCATGCGGACCCGCAGGCCGGTCTTGATGCCCCGGTAGCGCACCGCACCCATCTCGTTCAGGAGGGAGATGACCAGGGTATACCCCTCTCCCGGCCTGATGTCTGGGAGCATGCCCTGGCCCGAGTCGCACTCCCAGGGTGCGCTGGAGACGATGAGGTTGTCTGCCGAGTCAAAGAGCTCGGCCTGGACCGTGACGATGTGCAGTTCGTCGCAGGGAAAGGCCGCGGCCTTGGTGGGGACGTAATCCGCAGGCGGGTTGATGGTGAAGGTGATGCCCCCGGTGCCGGACGACTCGTTGCGCTGGCTGCAGGCGCCGAGGAGGAGCAGGATCAGGAGTGCAGCCCAGAGGCGCAATATTACAAGGCAACGCGGTGCATGGTCGCCTTCATGTCCGGATGTCGGCTTTCCTCTTGTTCCCATCACTCATCCTCGTAGTGTCATGGTGCGGCCTTGGCAGGTCACGTGCTCCGGGCCCCGGTAGTTCCCGCAAGACGAGCAACGGAGTATGAATACATATTATATCATATTAGAAGGTCTTTTGCAAGCCCCCTCCTATGAGGATGCCGGTAAAAGTCAGATCATCATCAGGGTGATAAAAGTTCTCCTTTTCCTTCAGAGTGAAGAGGGTCAGGTCGAGGTTCGCCTTCAGTCCATCGAGAAACTCCTTTTCCGCGCCGAACCCCAGGGAGATCTTCTGCCTTCCGCCGGCGTAGAAGCCGGAGTCCTTGTCATAGCCGTTCTCGCCCATGGTGAGGAAGCCCAGGGAGGACTTCAGCGTGAGGGTGGAGGTGAGGAAGTACCGGTACAAAAAGTTGGCGCGGAACTCGTCGCCGTAGTTCTTCTCGTCGTCCATGGGCGTGGCGGTCTCCACGTAGTACCTGGTCTTGCCCCTGAATATCCCGTACAGGTCCGCATCGAGCTGCCATGCGGGCCTGGAGCAGGTGCCGCCCGCGCCGAAGAGTATGAGATAGCCCTCCTTGGAGTAGTCTTCGCCATCGATGCTGTCCTTCCCGTAGGTGGCATACTGGGCGAACAGGCGCGACTGGAAGAAATCGGTATGGCTGTAGCGGCCCTCTGCGGTGAGCGTGATCACGTCCCCCGGGTCGAACTCGGGCATGAGCTCGCTGTAGTCGTACTCCCCCCGCCAGAGGTAGCCGATGCCGCATCCGGCAGCGGCACGTTCCCATTCCCTGGATACGGCCAGGTAGGGATTCACGTTGAACCCCTCGCCGTAGGAGGTGATGGGCAGCAGCTCGGGGGGCAGGGCGGTGAGGACGAGTTCGTCGGCTGTGAAGTCGGTCTGTCCGGTGGGCAGGTTGAGGCCGAGCCCCGCCAGGACGTCCATGCCCATGGTCCTCTCCAGGGTGTAGGACGCGTTCACCTTGGTGTCCACGAACCCGCTCAGCGACACGGAACCGCCCTTGTCCATGTCCACGGAGGTGGACACGTAGGCGTTCAGGATCTGCGCCCTGACCTGGCCGTAGGTGAGCCCGGCCCGGATGGGGATGGCGATCTGGGTGCCCGAGTCGTCGTTGTCGTCCTGCCACCAGGAGAACAGCGCGCCGCCCGCGACCTGCCTTTCCAGGGCTAGGGCAGGCCCGTTCAGCACAAGGGTGATGGCAACCGCGAGGAATGGGAAGTAGTGTCTCATGTCAGCACCTCTTTCGTATGCGGGCAGTTACTGCACCCGGATGGAGACGTCTTCATAGTCACTCTCTGCGGGGGTCCCGTTGTCGGTCACCGTGAACCGGATCGTGTACGTTCCCGTCCCCACGTCGACGAGCGGCCAGGAGAAGGTCTGCGTAGCCTCGTCGAAGGTGGCATTGGCGGGCAGACCTGCTCCGGCGCCGGGTGAACTCATGGAATAGGTAAGGGTGTCGTTGTCCGGGTCCGTGGCCGTGACCACGAAGCGCACTGTCTGGCCGTTCTGGGCGAGCCTGCGGCCGATGGGGTTCAAAAACGGCGGCCTGTTCACGTCGCCCACGGTGATCACGACGTCCTCCTGGACGGGATCGATGTGCGCGTAGCCTGCATAGTCGCTCATGTCCCGCACCGCGAAGCGCATCCAGAAGTTTCCCGTGGCACTGGGGGTCCAGGAAAAGACATGGTCATCGCCGAAGATGTAGTTCTCCGGCGGGTTCTTCCCGGATATGGGGGCATCGTAATAGGTGAGGGTGCCCCCGTCCGGGTCGGTGGCGCTCACCGTGAACTGGAGGAGTTCGCCAGGGTTCGCCCGCTGCGGTCCGACGGTGCTCATGATCGGCAGCCGCCGGTGCGTGATGTCCTCGATGGTATCGTATACCTGTATGGTGACCCACTTGTAATCGCTCATCCTGGGCGTCCCGTCATCGGTGACCCTGAAGAGCACCCTGTGTTCCCCGGTGGGGTCGTAGGGGGCAGAGTCGGGGACCACCCACCGGAAGGTGCGCGTGGCGGGATTGAAGGTGACCCCGGGCAGGTAGCTGTAGGAGAAGGGGTCATAGGGGCTGTGGGCGAACTCGTACGTCAGCGCGTCTCCATCCGGGTCCGTGGCCGAGACCGTGAACGTGAGCGTTCCGGTTTCGGTGACGTGCTGGATGGCTGTGGGCACCGTGAGCACCGGGGGCTGGTTCACGTCGCCCACCGTGATGGTGACGGACAGCGTGTCGCTCATGGGGGGCGTGCCGTCGTCCGTGACCTGGAAGGTCGCCGTATGGGTCCCTGCCTGGTCATAGCCCGGTGTCCAGGAGAACAGCCGGGTCGCAGGGGTGAAGGTCGCCCCCGTGGGGAGCGAAACGGCGCTGTAGGTCAGGATGTCGCCGTCAGGGTCCGTGGCGCTGCTGACGGTGAAGGTGAGGGTCCCGGTCTCGTTCACCTGCTGGTTCGGAACATCGGTGTCGAAGGCCGGCGGGTTGTTGGTGGGGGTCAGCGTGATGTCGAGGACTTCCGTGGTCATGCCCGCAACCACGGCGATCCCGCTCCTGCTCCCGTGGTAGACAACCACGTTCTCGCTGTTCCGCAGCGAGACGGTTATCGTGTACCCCGTTCCCTCCTCCACGTTGGTGATGGAACCCTCACCCGCGGTGCACGGCCAGGGGCCGCCAGTGGCGACGAGGTTCTCGGACGCGTCTGACACCTCGGCGACGACATTGACCACGCCGTTCTCCTCGCACCACCCGTCAGGGACCTTGTACCGGGCCTCGGCCCGGGGCAGCTCCAGGGTGAACGCGATGGACCCGGTCCCCGAGCCCTGCGTCTCTCTGGAACATGCGCAGAGGCACAGTGCACAAAGGGCAGGGATGAGCAGGGCGCACAACCGTGCCGCATTGCCGGAAAGGCTCCTGGAAGAAAGCGGTCTCTTCATGGTGTCCACCCTCCTTCACCACGTCACGCGGATCTGCCCGGTCGTGGCAGGCTTGAACTCGCGGAAGGTCGAATCGTCCTTGCTCAGTGAATCGGTGGACGAGTTCTGCTCCTCCTGCCTCGCCAGGATGGCAAAGGCCTGGGGGTTCACCGGCACAAGCCTCAGGGCCTGGAGCTCTTCCCTGGCCCTGGCCGCAGGGCTGAACTGGGGGTCGAGGGCCAGGGCCTTGCGGTAGAAGAGGTCGGCCCGGGTGTAGTTGCCCCGGTCGCTGGCGTCGAGCCCCATGGAGAGATAGATCAGGGCCTGATAGCTGGTGGTGAGCGGCCGCTTGAGGCTCTCCCGCTCCTTCTTGGAGAGCTTGATCTTGAGCAGGTCCACCACCTCGAAGAGGATCTTTTTCTCCAGCTCGAAGACCTGCTCCAGCGCCCCGTCGGCAGACGGCCTGCCCAGGCTGCTCTGGTCCTTCACCTGGAGCACGTCCGAGCTGACCGAAAGGCCTGCCCGGTCCTTCCCGGAGAGATCTCCCCCCACCAGGTAGCCGGCCCCTGAGAGCCTTCCCACCCGGGGGGCCGAGGCCTCGTCCACCAGGCCCGAGGCGCCGAGCTTCAGCTCCTCCAGGAGGGCCTGGATCCTGACGCGCTCCACCACCGTGAGGCCCTGGACCTGGGACAGGTCGGTCATGAGCAGGTAGGCGAAGCCCTTCTGGAGCGGCACGAGCCCGGGATCTGCGGACGGGTTGCCGAAGGTCAGCACCGCCACCGTGTTCGATGCCGGGGCTCCCTCCAGGGCCTGTTCCTGTTCGATGGCCTGCTTCGCCCACAGTCGCTCGCCGTCGGTGATGACCTCGCCGGCATGGATGGTGGGGACCGTGAAGAGAAGGAAGAACCCGATGAGCAGAACCGTGTTTCGCTGTTTCATGGGCAACCTCGCACGTATTTCAAGAAGGTCAATGACACTGGATGTATACGGTCAGTGAACCACATCGACCCCGGCTTGTCAACGGATACGAGCGCCTCAGAAGTACGTCTCGATGGCCGTGAAGAACCGGTGCTTCTGGAAGCGCTCAGCAAGGCCCATGTCCCCGTCGAACACCACGGTCTTGAAATCGGGGCCGAACTCCTCCTTCAGTGCGGAGGCGATCTGGCCCTGGAGGCGCGAGAAGGTGTGGCAGCTCCGGTTATTGTGGAAGAGCACGCCGTCCGCCCGGTAGTCGCGCACGAGCTGCTTCCACAGCCCGATGCGCTCTGTGAGCGTGAAGTTCGTGTACATGGTGCAGTAGGACTCGGCCATGCTCTCGAGCAGGGCGTCGAGGCTCGAGGTGTCGAACTCCCGCTTCCACACGTCCAGGTAGGTGGATCCCACGACGGCCACGCCCCTGGCAGCCAGCTGGCGCTTGAGCTGGCCGAAGTTGAACCAGGTTGCCAGGTTGTCCCAGAGGACCCGGTGCCGCTCAGGGCTCACCGCGGGCTCGTTCGAGGCGATGCGGCCCTCGGTCTCCTCCACCAGGGCCCGGTAGTAGGTGACGGCGTCCTCGGTGCCGCGCTCGGCAACGATGAGCGCCATGTGGAAAAACCCGTCAAAGGCGGTCATGGGAGAGGGTTTCAGCCTGCCGAAGGCCAGATAGCGCTTCCAGAGCCGCAGCGCCTGGTTCGACCGGTCTGAGGCCGCCAGCAGCCGGCCCGGGTCGAACCGGGTACCGCTCGCCTCCTCCAGCGCGCGGATCACGTCCAGGAGCTGCTCCTTCACGTACCCCACGCGCACGGAGTCGATGACGCCGTCGTAGCGGTTGCCCACGTTGATGACCCGGTAGGGCACGCCCCCGCAGAGCGTGCTCAGGTTCTGGTACCACTCGGCCACCACGTCGCACTGGTTGTTGCAGGCGAGCAGCAGGTCCGGTGCGGGGAGGGGCGGCAGCGAGGCGAGCCTCTCCCTGAGCTCCGGTGACCCCTGACCCTGGAGGGCCAGGAGATAGCCCGTGTTTGCCAGCTCGTAGGAACACCCCATGGCGTCCAGGTGGTTTTTGCCCACGGCCAGGCCTGCGAGCTCCTCGGCAAGGCCGTTCACGATGATGTTCACTGCGTGGTTCTCCGGGTAGACCACGGCGAGCTCGGGTTCGAAGGCCCGGGCCAACTCCACCGGGAAGACCGCGGTGACGTACACCACGGGCCTGCCCTCGAGCTTCGCCTGGGCGGCCCGGGAGTAGTGGTGCCCCATGATGCGCTTCTGCAGGGCGCTCACCGTGCTCATGCCCGTCCACCCCTGCCGGAAAAGAGGTCGGCCCGCTTGGTGTAGGCCTGCAGCGTGTCCCGGTTCGTAGGGTCCGTGAAAAGGGCGAGCTCGGAGAGGTAGTCCGCGTGGAGGAACCTCCGGGCCCGGCCGTTCTCCACCACGTACACGATGTCGTCGGTTGACGCGTCGTGACCCGCCGTGCGCTCGTAGAACTCGGCCTTGAGCACGGACTTCTTCAGCTTCATGGTCTCGGTGAGGGGCACGGAGCAGACCACGCGGATGAAGCGTGGCTGCATGTAGTGGGGCAGGTGCTCCCTGCAGTGGGAAAGGAAGGGCGCAGGGTCGAAGGCAGCCGGGTCCTCCACCTCGATGACGTACATGGGGTCATCCTCGCGGCCCCTTGCCTGGGGCACGCCGATGACGCCCGCGTTCGTGACGCCCTCGTACCTGCCGACGACCTTCTCCGCGTCCACCGGGGTCCAGTTCTCGCCCTTGAAGCGGATCCAGTCGCCCGTGCGGCCCAGGAACACGAGGTACTTCGCGCCGTCCTGTTCCACCACTGCGCCCAGGTCGCCCATACGGTAGAAGTCTTTGCCGTCCAGGCGCATGATCTTCTTCGCGCTCTCGGCGGGCAGGCGGTAGTAGCCCGTGAAGGCCGAGGCTCCGAGCGACTCCTGGCTCACCACGATCTCGCCCGCGGCCTCGTTGAGGTTGAGGATCCTGCCCGAGGCGTCCACGCGGGCAAGGGCGCACTCGGACCCCGTGGCCTCGTCCACGATGCGGACGTCCTTGAGCAGCCTGCCCACGCTGTAGTCAGGGGTGGACGCGTCCACGGCCGTGATGGCGCCCGCCTCGGTGGAGCCGTAGACCTCGGTGAAGATGTCGAGCCCGAACATGCGGGTGAAGGCGGCACGGTTCGGGGCGTTGGTGCCCGTGCTGATGACCGTGCGGATGGGCAGGTGCGAGAAGTCGGCCCGGGGTCCGATGGTCGCGTGCACGTGGTTGAGGACGTACTGCACCGGGTCGCCCACGCAGTTCCACACCGTGGTCTCGG
>JAKPQL010000009.1 GCA_029547045.1 Deltaproteobacteria bacterium
GGCATCGAGCCGGGGGGGTGCACGGAGGACCGGAATTTTTCGCTGGAGACGGTTCGTTGTCTCGGTGCGTGCGGGCTCGCCCCGGTGGTGGTCGTCGACAGCGACACCCACGGGCAGGTGAAAGCGGCTAAACTCGAGCAGGTGCTCGCGAAGTACAACTAGGAGGATTCCATGGCTAAGCTGACCATTGACGACCTGAAAAAGATCAAGGAACGGGTTGAGAAAGAGGACCAGTTCAGGGCTGGCACCAAGCGCATGAAGCTCACCGTGCACATGGGCACCTGCGGCATCGCCTCCGGCGCCAAGGAGATCCTGGATACCTTCATGAGCGAGATCAGCGAGAACAACGTGAACGACGTGCTCGTCACCACCTCGGGCTGCATAGGCATCTGCAGCAGGGAGCCGCTGGCGACCGTCGAGGAGCAGGGCAAGGACCCGATCGTCTACGAATACCTGAACCCCAACAAGGCCAGGCAGATCTTCAAGCGCCACGTCATGAACGGCGAGGTGCAGACGGACTTCGTCATGGCCAGGGGCTCTGAGCACGACAAGAAGGGGGTTGGCAAATGAACGTCTTTCGCGCACATATACTTGTCTGTGGCGGCACGGGCTGCCGCGCCAGCGGGGGCGACGCCGTTCACAGGGCCGTGGTCCAGGAGCTGATCGCCAAGAATCTCAACGAAGAGGTCTGCGTGGTGGAGACCGGCTGTAACGGGTTCTGCGCCGCAGGGCCCATCATGGTCATCTATCCGGAAGGCACCTTCTACCAGTACGTGAAGGCCGAGGACGTGCCGGAGATCATCGAGGAACATATCGTCAAGGGGCGCCCGGTCAAGAGGCTCATGTACAAGGAGCCCACCACGGCAGAGCCCATTCCCCACATGCTCGACATTCCCTTCTTCGGCAAGCAGAAGCTCATCGCGCTCAAGAACAGGGGCCTCATCGATGCGGAAAAGATCGACGAGTATATCGCCCGCGAAGGATACATGGCGGCAGCCAAGGCCTTGACACAGATGAGTCCTGACGAGGTCATCGAAGAGGTGAAGAAGTCCGGTCTCCGCGGCCGTGGGGGCGGAGGGTTTCCCACCGGTATGAAGTGGTCCTTTGCCCGCAAGTCGGTCGGCGACGTCAAGTACATCCTCTGCAACGCCGACGAGGGCGACCCCGGAGCGTTCATGGACCGCTCCATCCTCGAGGCCGATCCCCATGCCGTGCTCGAAGGCATGATCATCGGCGGGTACTCCATCGGTGCCAACGAGGGCTACATCTACTGCCGCGCCGAGTATCCGCTGGCCATCAAACGGCTCAACATAGCCATCGAGCAGGCCAGGGAATACGGCCTGCTCGGCAAGAACATCCTGGGCACGGACTACAGCCTGGACATCAACGTCTACCAGGGCGCCGGCGCCTTCGTGTGCGGTGAGGAGACGGCGCTCATGAACTCCATCGAGGGCAAGCGCGGCATGCCGCGACCACGCCCGCCGTTCCCGGCCAGCAAGGGCCTGTGGCAGAAGCCCTCGGTGCTCAACAACGTCGAGACCTATGCCAACATCGCACAGATCATCCTCCATGGCGGCGAGTGGTACGCCTCCATGGGCACCGAGCGCTCCAAGGGCACCAAGGTGTTCGCGCTCACCGGTGCGGTCAACAATGTGGGCCTGGTGGAAGTCCCCATGGGCACCTCCATCGGCGACATCATCTTCGACATCGGCGGCGGCATCCGCAACGGAAAGCAGTACAAGGCGGCCCAGCTGGGCGGCCCGTCCGGCGGCTGCATCCCGGCAGAGGCGCTCAACACCCCCACCGACTACGAAGAGATCATCAAGCTCGGCGCCATCATGGGCTCGGGCGGGCTGATCGCCATGGACGAGGACACCTGCATGGTGGACACGGCCAAGTTCTTCATGGAGTTCTGCCAGGAAGAGTCGTGCGGCAAGTGCACCCCGTGCCGTGAAGGCACCAAGCGCATGCTCGAGATCCTCAAGCGGATCTGCAACGGAGAGGGCAGAGATGGCGATATCGAGCTGCTGGAGGACCTGGCGGCCATCATCAAGGACTCCGCCCTGTGCGGTCTCGGTCAGACGGCACCCAACCCGGTGCTTTCCACCATCCGTTACTTCAGGCACGAGTACGAGGCGCACATCTACGACAAGAAGTGCCCGGCGGTGGTCTGTTCCAAGCTCTTCAAGTCCCCCTGCCAGCACGCATGCCCCATCGAGATGGACGTGCCTTCCTACATGGCACTGGTGCGGGCGAACAGGCTCACCGACGCCTTCAAGGTCATGAAGCGGACCAACCCGTTCCCGGGCGTGTGCGGCAGGGTCTGCCCCCAGTTCTGCACCAACAAGTGCCGCAGGGGCCAGCTCGACGAACCCATGGCCATCGCATGGATCAAGCGGTACATCGCGGACAACGCCAAGCGGCCCAAGATCGACCAGGTGCCCGTGACCCGGAAGCAGAAGATCGCGGTCATCGGCGGCGGCCCGGCCGGCCTCACCGCGGCCCAGGACCTGTGCCTGCGGGGCTACAAGGTCACCGTGTTCGAGGAACTCCCCTATGCGGGCGGCATGATGCGCTACGCCATCCCCGAGTACCGCATGCCCAGGGACATCGTGGAGCAGGAGGTCGGCGACATCCGGGCACTGGGTGTTGAGATCAGGACCAATACCAGGGTCGGCAAAGACATCAGTTTCGAGCAGCTCCGCAAGGACTTCGACGTGGTCGTCCTTGCAGTCGGTGCCCACAAGAGCTGGAAGCTCGACATCGAGGGCGAGGACCTCTCCGGTGTCTGGGGGGCTGTGGAGTTCCTCCGCGAAGTCAACCTGGGCAAGAAGGTGAACGTGGGGACCAAGGTCGCCATCGTGGGCGGCGGCAACTCAGCCATCGACGCTGCCCGTACGGCCGTGCGACTGGGAGCCAAGGACGTCACCATCATCTACCGGCGCGAGCGCAAGGACATGCCCGCCTGGGAAAACGAGATCGTGGCTGCCGAGCATGAAGGCGTCAAGATCGTGTACCTGGCTGCCCCGACCAAGCTCATCGGCAAGAACGGCAAGCTCGTGGGAGTCGAATGCCAGCGCATGAGACTCGGCGAGTTCGACCGTTCGGGCCGCCGCAAGCCCGTCCCGATTCCCGGCAGCGAATTCACCCTGGCCATCGACACCATTGTCCCGGCCATCTCCCAGAACACCGATGCCACGTTCATCCCGGCCGGTTCCGATGTGGCCATCAACAAGTGGGGCGGCATCCAGACCACGGGCAAGGCCAAGAACAAGACCACGGCAGAGAACGTGTTCATAGCAGGCGACGCGGCCAGCGGCCCGGCCACGGTGGTCGAGGCCATCGCCATGGGGCACAGGACAGCGGACGATGTGGACAGCTTCATCCGGGCCCAGAACAACGAGCCTGCGTACCGGAGACCACCCGAGGAAGAGATCGAGATCCCCTTCGAGGTGGACGAGGAGGTCGTCGAGACGCCCAGGGGCAAGATGCCCGAGCTCAAGAAGTCCGAGCGGCGGATCACCTTCAAGGAGGTGGAGCTGGGCTACTCGAAGAAGACCGCGCACAAAGAGTCCTGCAGGTG
>JAKPQL010000041.1 GCA_029547045.1 Deltaproteobacteria bacterium
AGGAGATGGGCGTCGACATGAAGTCGCTGAGGCTCCGCGTGGGTATCCTGGGGGCCGAGCCCTGGAGCGAACGCCTGCGCACCGAGATCGAAAACAGGCTCGACATCACGGCGCTCGACATCTATGGCCTGTCTGAGGTCATGGGCCCGGGCGTGGCCATGGAGTGCCTGGAGGGTAAGAACGGGCTGCACATCTTCGAGGACAACTTCATCGTGGAGGTCATCGACCCGGCCACGGGCGAGCAGGTGACCAACGGCCAGAAAGGCGAGCTCGTGTTCACCACGCTCACCAAGGAGGCCTTCCCCCTCATCCGCTACCGCACCAAGGACATCTCCCGGCTCATGCGCGAGGTGTGCCGCTGCGGCAGGACCTTTGTCCGCATGGAGCGCATTTCGGGCCGGAGCGACGACATGTTCATCATACGGGGCGTGAACGTGTTTCCGTCCCAGATCGAGAGCGTGATCATGGAGATCGAGGGCCTGGAGCCCCACTACCGGCTCATCCTTGACCGGGAAGGGCCGCTCGATACCCTGGAGATCCAGGTGGAGGTGAGCGAGAAGATCTTCTCTGACGAGATCCGGCAGCTCCAGAACCTGGAGCGCCGCATCGCCAAGGACATCAAGGACTACATCGGCATCACGGCCAAGGTGAAGCTCGTGGAGCCCAAGAGCCTGCAGCGTACCGAGGGCAAGGCCCAGCGGGTCATCGACAAGAGAAACATGTAGGGAGGCCTTTTCATGAAGGTGGAACAGATATCGATCTTTCTGGAGAACAAGCCGGGCGGTCTGTCGGGCGTGACCAGGGTCCTCAAGGATGCGGGCATCAACATACGGGCCCTGTCGCTGGCCGACACGAGCGACTTCGGTATCCTGAGGCTCATCGTGGACGATGTGACCAGGGCCAAGAAGGTGCTCAATGACAACGGCTTCGCCGTGGGCCGGACCCATGTCATCGCCGTGGAGGTGCCGGACAGGCCGGGCGGGCTGCACAGCATCCTGGACCTGCTTACGAAGAACGGCATCAACGTGGAGTACATGTACGCCTTTGTGGAGCGCAGCGGCGAGAACGCGGTCATCATCTTCCGCTTCGACAACATCGACCAGGCCATCGAGGTGCTGCTCAGCGGCGGGTTCACCGTGCTCAAGGGCGAGCAGGTCTACAGTCTCTGAGCTGCTGCGGTCAGAGAGAAGGTTCGGGCATTCGACCCATGGCCACGATCGTCAGACAGACCGTGCAGGACACCCTCGGCAAGGAGGCAGGGCTTGCCGTGACGGGCAGGGCTTTCCTCGCGTCCGGCATCGTGGCGGCCCTGGGCGGCATCGGTCTCGCCGCCGCCACGGGGCGGTTCGCCTGGATCTTCGGCGGACTCGCCTGCCTCGTCTTCGGCGCAGCCTTCCATGTGGTCTTCGGCGCGCTCAGTGAGATCATCATCCTGCTGAAACGGCTCTGCGGGCTTCCCTGCAGCGCTCAACCCTCCGGCACGGCATCGGGGGAGGTCTTCCTGTGTTCCGAGTGCGGGTGCATGGTGTACGCCACGAGCGAAAAGTGCCTCAAGTGCGGCGAGGCCTTTGACGGGCCGGATGCGAAGAAGGAAGCAGTATCTGAAATACAAGACATATCTGAAAAAGGGGAGGTTCCATGAAAAGGTACGTACTGGGTGTTCTGTGTGTCGTTCTGGTGCTGTTCATCTGTATCGCCTGCGGCAAGAAGGCTGAGGAACAGGCTGCGCAGCCTGCAGCCCCTGAGACTGCCAAGGCCGAACCGGTCAAGCTGTCCTTCAGCATCTTCTTCCCGCCCACTCATCCGCAGTGCAAGGCGGCGGAGGACTGGGCCAAGGAGGTGGAGACCCGTTCGAACGGCGCGGTGAAGATCGAGGTCTTCCCGGGCGGTACGCTCACCAGCGCCAACGACTGCTACGACGGCGTGGTCAAGGGCATCTCCGACCTGGGCCTGTCCTGCTTCGCCTATTCCCGCGGCCGCTTCCCGGTGATGGAGGCGGTGGACCTGCCGCTGGGCTATCCCACGGGCATGAACGCCACGAAGACGGCCAATGAGTTCTACCAGCAGATGAAGCCCGCCGAGCTCGACGATGTCCACCTGCTCTACATCCATGCCCACGGACCCGGCCTGCTGCACACGAAGAAAGAGGTGAAGAGCATGGAGGACCTCAAGGGCATGAAGATCCGGTCCACGGGGCTGAGCTCCAAGGTGGTGGAGGCCCTGGGCGGCGTGGCGGTGGCCATGCCCCAGCCCGGCACCTATGAGGCCCTCCAGAAGGGCGTGGTGGATGGCACCTTCGCACCCATGGAAACCATGAAGGGCTGGAAGCAGGGCGAGGTGGTGAAGTCCACCACGGACTGCAGGACCATCGGCTACACCACGGCCATGTTCGTGGTCATGAACAAGGCCAAGTGGGACCAGCTCTCACCCGAAGTCCAGAAGGTGTTCACGGACGTGAGCAGCGAGTGGATCGCGGTGCACGGCAAGGCCTGGGACGATGCCGACGCCGAGGCCAAGACCTATATCGAGAGTCTCGGGAACAAGTACATCGAGCTGAGCCCGGACGAGGCCAAGAAGTGGGAAAAGGCCGTACAGGCAGTGATCAAGGGGTATGAGGAAGAGGTCAAGGCAAAGAACATCGACGGCGCCAAGGCTGTGGCCCTCCTCAAGGAACTCATTCAGAAAAACGCTCAGTAAGGTGTTCTGGCAGACCGCCGGCTGCGGCCTGTCCCTTTGAGGGCGGCCGCACGCCGGATTTTCTCAAGGCAGAGGTTCCATGATCTCATTTCTTCGTGTGGAGAGATTCGTTGCGCGGCTCTCGGAGAAGATGAACTGGATCGGCGCGGCCGTCCTGGTGTTCATGATGCTGCTCACCGTGGCAGATGTCATCGGTAGGCTCTTCAAGTCGCCCATCCCGGGGACCTTCGAGATCGTCGGGTTCACCGGGGCCGCTGTGATCGCGTTCGCGCTGCCGTACACGAGCGTGGAGAAGGGGCACATCGCTGTGGATATCCTGGTTGAGCGGCTGCCCTGGCTGGCGCGGGCCGTCATCAATGCGATCAACGCCCTGGTGTCCATGGCGCTGTTCGGCGTCATATCGTGGCAGTGCGTGAAGTTCGCCCAGAGCATGAGGCAGAGCAACGAGGTATCGCTGACGCTCCAGATGCCCGTGTACCCCTTCGTGTACGGCATCGCGGCGGGCTGTGCGCTGCTCAGCCTGGTCCTGTTCGTCGAGTTCATCAGGCAGCTGAGGGGGGCTGAGGCGGAATGACACCCACCGAGATCGGGCTCATCGGCCTTGCGGCCCTGGTCGTCCTGCTCTTCTCCCGCATGCCCGTGGGGTTCATCATGGCCCTGGTGGGGTTCTTCGGGTTCGCCGCCATCGTGTCACCGGATGCGGCGCTGAACCTGCTGGCCAAGGACACCTTCGCCACCTTTGCCTCATACAGCCTCACCGTGATCCCCCTCTTCGTGCTCATGGGCCAGGTGGCATTCCATTCGGGCATCAGCACCCGGCTCTTCGACACGGCCTACAAGTTCATGGGGCACCTGCCAGGCGGGCTGGCCATCGCCACCGTGGGCGCGTGCGCCTTCTTCGCCTCCATCTGCGGGTCCACCAACGCCACGGCAGCCACCATGGGCTCCGCCACCCTGCCCGAGATGAAGCGGTACAACTACCACCCGGAGCTGGCCACCGGCGTGGTGGCCTCTGCCGGTAGCCTGGGGATCCTCATCCCGCCCAGCGTGATCTTCATCGTGTATGGTATCCTCACCGAGCAGTCCATCGGCAAGCTCTTCATTGCGGGGATCCTGCCGGGCATCGTGATGGCCATGCTCTTCATCGCCGCCGTGCTCATCTGGGTGACGCTTCGGCCCGAGCTCGGACCCAAGGGGCCGCGGTTCACGTTCCAGGAGAAGATGGTCTCCCTCAGTGGCGTGTCCGAGACGCTCATCATCTTCGTGCTCGTCATGGGGGGGCTCTTCGTCGGTTTCTTCACGCCCACCGAGGCCGGCGCCATGGGGGCCTTCTTTACCATCCTCCTCGCGCTGATCCGCAGGCAGCTCAGCTGGAAGGGCTTTCTGCAGGCACTGTCCGAGACCACGCGCATCACCTGCATGATCATGGTCATCGTGGCGGGCGCCACCGTTTTCGGCCACTTCCTTGCGGTCTCGCGCATCCCCTACGACATCGCGGGGTGGATCTCCGGCTTCGACCTGCCGGCCTGGGTCATCATGAGCTTCATCATCCTCGGGTACATCGTGGGGGGGTGCTTCCTGGACGCCCTGGCGCTCATCATGCTCACCACCCCAATCTTCTTCCCGGTGGTCATGAAGTTGGGCTTCGACCCCATCTGGTTCGGGGTCGTCATCGTCATCGTGACCCAGATCGGGGTGGTGACGCCGCCCGTGGGGGTGAACTGCTACGTGGTGAACGGGGTGGCCCGCGACGTTCCGCTCCACGTGATCTTCAAGGGGTGCGTGCCGTTCATCGTCGCCATGATCATCCTCACCTTCCTGCTCGTCCCGTTCCCTGGGCTGGCCACATTCCTGCCGGGCCTGATCAGGTAGGAACACAGCGTTTCCCGGCGATGAAACCGACATGCCGGAACGGGCGAACCGACAAGGTGAGTCGGGAAGGTCAGTACTTCATGTAGTGGAAGGGCTCGATGGTGGCCAGGGCCTCTGGGGTGAGCGTCTTGAACTTGTGCTCCCTGAGGATCTTCTGGGTGCCCTCGATGTCCGAGACGTCCACCACGAAGACTGCGGTCTTGTTGCTCTCCAGGACGAAACCGTAGGCGTTCTCAATGTTGATCCGCTCCCTGGCCAGGAGCTGTACGAGCCTGTCCATGCCGCCCGGCCTGTCGTCGATGACCACGGCGATGATCTCCTTCAGGCTTGCCTGGATGCCCTCTTTGTCCAGGAACTTCAGGGCCAGCTTCGGATCATCCACCAGGATGTTGAGGAAGCCCTTCTCCCCGAAGGAGGAGATGGTGATGGCGCGGATGTTGATCTTCTCCCGGGAGAGGATCCCCGAGACCTGGGCAAGCCTGCCCGGCTTGTTTTCCACCGGTACGGTCAGTTGGTACGCTGTCATGCCTGTCTGCTCCCTATGGGCTGGGTTGCCTCTCCATAACGTGTGTCAGTTGAATTGTATGGTTCTGCTCTGCGATGTCAAGGGGGTTCTGTCGGCACGTACCTTCCGGAGGGAGCCACGGGACGCCATGCAGCCCCTGTACCCCGTTTAGCGCCTGCACGCGGAGATGAAGCAGTGCTCGTCCCGCCACTCCTCCCATGCATCCTTGTCCTCGTCGGATCGCTGCGGGGGCTTGCGGTCCACGGAGAAGCCGTTGACGCCGTCATCCCAGTCATGGGCCAGGGCGAAGCGGCCGGACCCCGGCAGCAGGTACTCGGTCACCGGGCCCGGGTAGTCGTAGGGCAGATCGTCGAAGAGGATGATGAGGGCGGAGTTGCTCACGTTGCCGATGGTTCCCTCGGCGTCAACGATGTGCCCGCCGAAGACCTCCTGACCGTCTTCGGGCTCGTCCGGGTAGATAAGGGTGGTGGTGCCCGCAGGCAGGTCCTCATAGCTCCACGACATGGGCGGGATGGATGGATTGACCGGAACGATGTCCACCCTGAGGAGGTGGATGTTGTCGTCGATGTCCCGGGCATAGCAGTAATAGGCCGAGTAGAGCTCGAACTGGAACAGTGTCACCCCGTCGGCGTCCAGGAAGGTGGGGAGGTCCCCCTGTTCGAAGATCACCGAGCATGCCACGCCGCCCACCAGGTCCTGCTGCTTGTAGACCCGGGACACGTCGTAGCCTGCAAAGGCCCCGTACCCATAGGCTTCCGAGTGGAAGTCCTGCACCCGGGCGTAGGTGCTGAAGTAACGGTTCGAGGAGAGCAGGGCGCTGTGCTGGATATCGGGGGGCGCCACGATGTCGTTGGAAAACTGGTAGCCGTTCAGCGTCACGGTGTCTGCGCCCGCGCTCAGGCCGGGGAGCATCAGGGCCAGTACGAGCAGGGCGTTGTACAGCATGCTCGTGGGGGAGGGTCTGTGCGGTCTGTTCATACCAGCCCTGTATACTATCATTCATGAATTGGTACAAATAGATAAATGGGGTTCGATGGCATGGTGCAGGATGCGGGCCCCTGATTCTTGTTCCTGCGGGGCCATTGACAGGTGAAGAGCTTGTGGGATAGAGTCTGTGACTTGAAAATGTCAGGAGGAATGCATGGATTACAAGGAAACGCTATGTCTGCCGAAAACCGACTTCCCCATGAAGGCCAAGCTCGTCCAGAAGGAGCCCGAGACCCTGCAGCGCTGGGAGTCCGAGCGGCTCTACCATAAAATCATCGAGGCATCCGCCGGCAGGGACAAGTTCATTCTCCATGACGGGCCGCCGTACGCCAACGGCCACATCCACCTTGGCACCGCGCTGAACAAGATACTGAAGGATATTATAGTGAAGTCGCTCTTCATGATGGGTTACGACACCTGCTACCTCCCCGGGTGGGACTGCCACGGGCTGCCCATCGAACACCAGGTGGAGATCTCCATGGGCGAGAAGATCGGGGGTATGAGCAAGGTCGAGATCCGCAGGCACTGCAGGAAGTACGCGGAGAAGTTCCTGGACATCCAGCGCAGCGAGTTCAAGCGCCTGGGCGTACTTGGCCTGTGGGAGGATCCGTACATCACCATGTCCTACGGGTACGAGGCCACCATCGTGCGCGAGCTGGGCGCCTTCATCGGCAACGGCTCGCTCTACAAGGCCCGCAAGCCGGTATACTGGTGCGCCACGTGCCAGACCGCTCTGGCCGAGGCCGAGGTGGAGTACAACGACCAGACCACGCCCGCCATCTTCGTGCGGTTCAGGATGATCTCCGACATCTCCGAGCGGGTGCCGGAGCTCAAGGCGTACAGGGACGACGCATACGTGGTCATCTGGACCACCACGCCCTGGACCATACCCGCCAACCTGGCCGTGGCCTTTCATCCGGACCTCGAATACGCGGCCGTAAAGACGGACGCCTATGGCGTGCTCGTCATGGCCAAGGACCTGGTGTACGCGGTCTTGCCCCAGATCGGGGTCAAGGACCACGAGGTCGTGGCCGTCTTCAAGGGCTCCGTCATGGAGCGCCTCAAGGCGCGTCATCCCCTGTACGACCGCGAGTCTCTCCTCATCCTGGCGCCGTTCGTCACCCTGGACGCGGGCTCTGGCTGCGTGCACATCGCGCCGGGCCACGGCGAGGAGGACTACGAGATCGGCAAGGTCTACGGGCTCGACATCTACGCGCCCGTGGACAACGAGGGCAGGTTCACCAACGACGTGGCAGAATTCGCGGGAAAGTTCGTGTTCGACGCCAACGAGGACGTGAACAGGGCGCTGAAAAGGGAAGGCGCCCTGCTCGCTGCGGACAGGTATGAGCATTCATACCCCTACTGCTGGCGGTGCAAGCAGGCCATCATTTTCCGATCCACCAACCAGTGGTTCATATCCATGGAGCACGCGGACCTCAGGAAGAAGGCCCTGCAGTCCATCCAGAACGTGCGCTGGATACCCTCGTGGGGCAGGGAGCGCATCTACGGCATGGTGGAGAACCGGCCGGACTGGTGCATCTCGCGCCAGAGGGCCTGGGGCGTGCCCATCCCGGTCTTCAACTGCCGAGACTGCGGGGAGGTCCTGGCGAGCCAGGCCGTGGCAGAGCACGTGGCCAAGCTCTTCGAGCAGGAGGGGGCGGATGCGTGGTTCACCCACCCGGAAAAGGACCTGCTCCCCGAGGGCACGAAGTGCCCGGGCTGCTCGGGCACGAACCTCGTGAAGGAGGAGGACATCGTGGACGTGTGGTTCGACTCGGGCGTGAGCTACGCGGCCGTGTGCGAGCACGACCCGCGCCTCGGCGTTCCCGTGGACATGTACCTGGAGGGCTCGGACCAGCACCGGGGATGGTTCCACAGCACCCTTCTGGCATCCGTGGGCACGAGGGGCCGGGCACCTTATAAAACCGTGCTCACCCACGGGTTCGTGGTGGACGGCGAGGGCCGCAAGATGTCCAAGTCGCTGGGCAACACCATCGCGCCCCAGGAGATCATCGACAAGTACGGCGCAGAGATCCTGAGGCTGTGGGTGAGCGCCCAGGACTTCCGGAACGACATCCGCATCTCGAACGAAATCGTGGAGCGCCTGGTGGAGACCTACCGCCGCATCCGCAACACGGCCCGCTTCATGCTGGGAAACCTCTCGGGCTTCAACCCGGACACGGACATGGTGGCCTACGAAGACATGCTGGAGATGGACCGCTACGCCCTGCACGTCACCCAGGACCTCATCGATAAGGTGCGCAGGGCCTACGAGGAGTTCGAGCCCTATGTCATCTACCAGCTCGTGCACAACTTCTGCGTGGTGGACATGAGCGCCTTCTACCTGGACGTGCTCAAGGACCGGCTCTACGTCTACAAGGCCCATTCCCGGGAGCGGAAATCGGCCCAGAGCGCACTGTTCAGGATCGTGAAGGACCTCACCAGGCTCCTGGCCCCCATCCTGGCCTTCACGGCAGAGGAGATCTGGGACTTCATCCCGGCCTTTGCCGGCAAGGAGTCAAGCGTCCACCTGAGCGCCATGCCCGTCTCCGACGCATCGCTCAGGGACGAGGCGCTGAAGGAGAAGTGGGGCCGCATCCTGGCGCTCAGGCAGGAGGTGTCAAAGGTGCTGGAAGGGGCCCGCAGGGACAAGGTCATCGGCCACCCCCTGGACGCCGACGTGAAGCTTTCTGCTGACGGTGAGACGTACGACTTCCTCAGGACCGTGGAACCCTTCCTGGAGGATGTGTTCATCTGCTCCAAAGTGGAGGTTTCCAGGGGGGACGGGCCCTACATCGACAGTGAGAGCTTCGCCAAGCTCGGCATTGTGGCCGCCAAGGCACCGGGCGCCAAGTGCCCGCGGTGCTGGCACTACCGGGAGGACATCGGGAAGAGCGAGAAGCACCCGGAGATCTGCGCGCGGTGCGCCGAGCAGCTGGCGTAGGATGCCACGGACTCAGCCGCGCGATCTCACGAGGGCTTTCCTGCACTGCAGGAGCACAATGCCCGAAACGATCAGGAGGCTCGCCGACAGCGGGAGCGCACGGTCCGACGCGGCGGCCGAGATGAAACAGCCGCCGTCGCAGTCCCAGCATTCACCGCTATCGCCATGGTTGCCGTCTGAGCCGACCTCGTAGAAGAAGGACCGCGTGGCGTCCTCGTAGAAGGTTTCCGGGTAATCGTTCACGTCGTCATCGATCTCGCGGTACGGCCTGCCTTGCCCATCATAGGTGTAGAGGCTTATGTAATCGATCAGGCCGTCGTCTTCGTAGTCCTCTTCCTGGCGCTGTATGTCCCCGGAGGCGTTGTAGTAGTAGTGGGTTGTCTGGTCGTTCCAGATCGATCTGGTGGAGGAGTGGTTCGCCTGGATCACCTTGCCGTGGCG
This sequence comes from Deltaproteobacteria bacterium, assembly GCA_029547045.1. GTDB lineage: Bacteria > Desulfobacterota > Desulfomonilia > UBA1062 > UBA1062 > MWEI01. The sequence continues at coordinate 9,468 of JAKPQL010000041.1, forward strand.
ATCGTATATATACTCAGTGACTTCATCGATAGTTCCATCGAGCTCATAGTCGCTGTCCTTCTGCGCGAGCCTGCCCGCCGTATCATAATAATAGTACGTGGCGGCATCGTCCCTGCCGTCGGCGTCATAGTCCATGCGCAGACGGAACAGCATTCCCGACGGGTCGTAGTCGTAACAGTACGCCTCATCGATCGTTCCATCGTCGTCGTAGTCCCATTCCTCGTATTCCAGTATCCCATACGCATCGTAATAATACTCTATGCTGTCCAGGAAGGAGGGGGTTTCCCAGAGTTCCCTGACAAGCCTGCCATGGCGGTCGTACGAGCAGTACAGGATCTCATCCACGATGCCGTCGCTGCCCAGGTCCGTCTCCACCTGGGACCATCCCCAGTATGACTGCATCTCGATTTTCCGGTCAGGGGTCATGGCCGGGAACCAGCCCACCAGGAGCATCCAAGATAGCATGGATGCGGCGATGCCGACGTGCTTCACCATGACATGCTCCTTTCCCTTCCATCCGTGTGCACGTGTTCCATGGTCTCCTCCAGGGCGTCACCGGTGCTGACGTGGCTGCCGCAGCGGCATCTGCCCGTGCTGCGGCGGGGGGCCCTGGGGTTGTCTCGACTGTAGATATCGCCGGACTTCAGGCCTGTGCTGGTACTGCTCCTGCCGCTGCTGTCTCAGGTCCTGCCTCTGCTCGGGTGGTCGCGGGTGATAGCCGTGCACGCCCCATGGGCCCTGCCCCTCCCACTGACGCTCCCTGTGCCACTCCTGCCAGTGCCGCCGAAGGTGCTGGTGGGGGATCCTCACATAGTTCCATCGGTGCCCGTGCCATACGCGGTCTCTGTAGTATGTTCTCCAGCACGGATCCACGTCGTAGTAGAAGAACGGGACATAGCCGTAGAAGGCCCATCCCCGGTCATAATACCGCGAACAGAACCAGTGGCCTCCCCAGGGGCGCCACCACCACCCGTTCCAGAAGAACAGCTCCACGTCGATATCGGGGACGACGTACACGTCATCGGTGTCGGGGACCACGACGACCTCCGGTGGCGCCTGAAAAACGATGGGGGGCGGCAGGGAGATGCCGATGCTTACGTGTGCATCCGCATGTGCCGGGACAGGAACGCCGAGGACCAATGCCGAAAGGATTGTGCCCGCGAGCAGCTTTCTCATATCTCCTCCAACCCTGTTCTTTTGACTCCTATGACGTACGGGGCGCCTGGATTGTCTACACAAGGGCAGGATGCATGTGCAGGAATGAATCATGTGAGGGCGAAGAGAAGGTGGACAGTCTTTCGTCCGGCACCTGCGTCAGAATCTGAACCTGATGCCCACGGATGCCGTTGTCCCGCCCGAATCGAGATCGTACAGGGAGGCGTCGTCTGGATCCCGGTCGATCTCCGTGTACTTCAGCTCCATGGCCAGGGCCGTGACCGGGTTCATCTTGATGTCTGTGCCGATGAGGGTGTGGTACCCGAGACTCGTGTCATCAAAGCCGTTGTCATGATCGTTGTACCCGTCGTCGAACTCGATGTCTGAGAAGTACAGACCAATCCCCGCTCCTGCAAAAAGGTCAACGTTTTGGGAAAGGGGAACGATGAACCTGGCGGTGACAGGTATGCCGAGCGTGGTCACGTACGCATCCCCGGGATAATCATAATTATAATGGGCATAGCCCTCATCGAGGTTGGCGGTGGTGTAATCGAGGCCGATCTCAAGGGCGAAGTTCCTGTTGAGGTTGCTGCCGATGGCACCCCCGATGGCGACACCGTCGTCAAGGAGACCCAGATCGTCATCCGGCATGAACAGCCCGAACCTGAGCGTTGCATAACCGCTCGAATATGCATCGCAGGTATAGGAGTCCCTCCCGTACCAGTCTCTTGGATGCCTGGTGTTCTTTGCCGTCGCCGCTGCCGGCGGCACCATGATCGTCAGGACTGTGAAGAGAACAATGATTCTTTTCATCTCATGCTCCTTCCTTGTGCCGTCTTTGCGCATGCCCGTACCCCTTGTCCCGTATGACGCAGGGGAGGGGTGCGTTGTCTACAAGGCTGGGGAGTCAAGGCACCCATCGACTGGAGGGAAGTGTCGGTTTCACTCATACCCTGACGAAAGCCCAGGAAACAATATGATGATCTTCAAGTTATTTTTTTACTGGCGTTGTTCTGGGCCGACTGGAATACAGGGAATGGCACCCGCATGATACGGGCTGAGTGAGACGATCCCGGAAGTCCTCCGGCCTGACCTACTTCGGCGGGTACGACGCGAAATCCTCGATGGAATAGATGTAGTTGATGATGTGATCGTTGAGCTTTTCCTCGATGATCTTGAACTCCACGCCGAGGATCAGGTCCTTCCTGCTCTTCTTGATGTTCCTCACGATGCCCAGGACGTTGTGGTCCCCGTGGATGCCGGGGAACTTGCACGTGAGGAGGACCTCGTCGTCGATCTGGACGGGCGGCAGCGGCTCCTTCTGCGTGGCCAGGATGTGGCAGCGGCAGCCGCTCTTGCTGATGTCGATGATGGCGCCGTTGCTGGCCTTGTCCTTTATGGTGACCTTCGTGGGGAAGATGCTGTGGGCCCTCTTGTGGGACCTCAGTTCGTGGTGCTCGATGATCTTCGGGTATTCCAGGAACAGGAGCTTCACGGGCTTGAATATCACGTCGATGAGCTTGGTCTGGAACCCGAAGATGATGCCCTGGTAGATGTAGCGGACAATGATCTCCACGCCCGGGAAGAGCTTGTGTTTTACATTCCCGAACTGCGAGGGGATCTTGATGATGAGGTACTCGTCGATCTCCATGCCCACCAGGATGCTCTGCAGGGGATAGGCCACATCCACCAGCTTGAGCTGGAAGGTGACACCGATGTCCAGACTGATGCGCTTGCCGTAATCGAAGATATCAAAATCGAGTTCGTTCTTGTCCATAGGTACTTTTCTCTATCGGTTTTCCGGGTACGATAATTTAATCCAGGGCTCCTGCCATCGAAGACGGCCCATCGCCTCAGCCTGTTTGCATGGGCATACGCTGCGAGTGTATGATAGCGGAAGACCGGCATATGCGTCAGGGGTCATCATCACGGATGAGAAGGACAGGGGGCTTGTTCCCCCCCGTGGCTCACGACCTCAAGATCGGCCGGCCGCAGTCCGACAGGAACGGAAGGGAGCGTACCCATGCAATGTCCAGCCTGTACGAACCACCTGGTGACCCTGGAACTCTCCGGGGTGGAGGTGGATTACTGCTTTACCTGCCAGGGCATCTGGCTGGACAGGGGCGAGCTGGAACGCCTGGTGAGCATGGGGGAGGGTGACGAAGGCATTGTGGCGGGCATCGGTCCCGCTGCTGTCCGCGAGCAGAGGAGGCGGTGCCCGGCGTGCCGGAGCGTAATGGAGAAGGTTCAGACGGGCGGCCAGCCATGCATCGTGCTGGACCGCTGCGAGCGCCACGGCCTGTGGTTCGACCGGGACGAGCTGAAGAAGATCCTGGCCATGAGCTGCAACCGCGGACAGGAGAACCCGCTCGTCAGGATCCTTGACGACATGTTCACACAACGCAAGAGGGGGTGTGTATGACAGGGACAATCGTCTTCTGGGTGGTGGTGGGAATCATCGTGGCGCTCGTCATCTATGTCATCGGGCTCTACAACTCCCTGGTGGCACTGAGGAACCAGGTGAAGAACGCGTGGTCCCAGATCGACGTGCAGCTCAAGCGCAGGCACGACCTGATCCCCAACCTGGTGGAGACCGCCAGGGGCTACATGAAGCACGAGCGGGAGACCTTCGATGCCGTGACAAAAGCCAGGGCGGACGCCACGGGCGCCAGGGGCGTGCCCCAGATCGCCCAGGCGGAAGGCCGGCTCACGGACGCCCTCTCCAAGTTCATGGCCGTGGTGGAGAACTACCCCGAGCTCAAGGCCAACCAGAACTTCCTGGCCGTGCAGGAGGAGCTCGCCTCCACGGAGAACAGGATCGCGTTTGCCCGCCAGGCCTACAACGACGCCGCGCTCTTCCTGAACAACAAGGTGGAGATGTTCCCGTCCAACATCGTGGCGAACATGTTCGCCTTCACCAGGGAGCCCTTCTTCGAGATGGAGGACGCATCCGAGCGCGCCGTGCCCAAGGTGAGCTTCAGCTCATAAGCCCATGTTCTGGCAGGTCATAGCCGCCAACAAGCGCAACACAGTCATCCTCGTCGTCACCATGGGGGTGGTGCTGGCGCTCGTCGGCTACTTCGCGGGCACGCTGGTGGGCGTGTGGCTGGGCATGACCGCGTACGGGCCCGAGCCCGCATCCGGCGGAACGAACGCGGGCTGGGTGGGCATGGGGGTTGCGCTCCTCGTCTGGTTCGTGCTCCTGCTCGCTGCCCTGCTGGGCTCGGACGAGCTCTTCCTGGGCCTGGCAGGCGCGAAGGAGGTGTCCCACGACACCTATCCCCAGCTCTTCAACGTGGTGGAGGAGATGAAGATCGCCTCGTCCCTTCCCGCCATGCCGAGGGTCTTCATCATGGACGACCCGGCGCCCAACGCGTTCGCCCTGGGCAAGTCGCCGAAGAACTGCGCGGTGTGCGTCACCGCGGGCCTGCTCGCCATGTGCGACCGGGACGAGCTCCAGGGCGTCATCGCCCACGAGATCGGGCACATTGTGAACCGGGACGCGCTCTATCTGGGCGTGGCGGCCACCATGCTCGGCGCCGTGACCATCATCTCCGACACCCTGCTCCGATCGCTCCGCTACGCGCCCGTGGCCCGCTACCGCTCGTCCGGGACGAAGGGCGGCAGGGGCCTGGTGAACGTGTGGTTCATCCTGGTGGCCTTCGTGTTCATCATCATCAGCCCCATCCTGTCGCGCATCCTCTACTTCTCCATTTCGAGGAGGCGGGAGTACCTGGCGGACGCCACGAGCGCCCGCCTCACCCGGTACCCGCCGGGGCTGGCCTCGGCCCTTGAAAAGATCATGCTCTCGCCAAGCATCCTCACCACGGCGCCGAGGGTGATTGCGCCCTTCTACACGGTGAATCCCTACAAGCAGGATCTGGAGGGCGGCCTGTTCGCCACGCACCCGCCGCTGCCCCAGCGGATCCGTATCCTGAAGGCCATGGCCACCGGGGCGGCCTTCAGGGACTATGTGAAGGCCTACTGGGACGTCACGCACACGAGGAAACAGCTGATCCCGGTGGCCGACATGCAGCTGGGTGAGGCCGTGGGGATACGCGCCCCCTCGCCAAAGGCCCCGGAGCAGGGCAGGGCAGGCGACATCATCCGGGCCATGAACGACTTCGTGTTCATCCCCTGTTCGTGCGGCATGACCATGAAGATCCCCCCCGAGTTCGCCCGGGGCGTTGTGCAATGCCCCCGGTGCGGGCAGGACCACACCGTGGAGCGGCCCGCCAAGGGTGCTGCGTCCGGCATCCTGGCCGGGGCATCGGCCTTCACGAGGCAGTCGCCCGGCGAGGAGCAGACCGAGCAGCGAGTCATCGGCGCATGGCAGACCCTCACGTGCCGGGGGTGCGGCAAGAACATCCCCCTGTCCCCGGTCTTCAACCTGACCAGGGTCACGTGCACGAGGTGCGGACAGCTCATCCGGCTCACCTGACAGAGAGGTTCGAGGAAATTGCCCAACCGTGCCCGGAGCGGGCGGATGGCGTCCTGAGAAGTGTCGGGAAGATGAACCGAGCTACTTCACCTTCACCTGGCCCAGCAGGGGAGAGTCCTCCACCATGAAGGTGCACACGTTGGGGTTGGTGCGCAGCACGTTGCACACGGCGCTCCCGATGGTGAACACCTTTGGCAGGGAGATCTTCAGCACCGGCATGTACCCGTACATGAGGGTGACGAAGTGGCCGCACACAACGTTGAGCAGCTCCCTCAGGGCGTCCTCGATCATGTCGTCGTAGACGTCCTTGGTCTGCTCCATGCCCAGGATGCGGGCCGCCATGAGCACGGCAAGCGGCTTCTCGATGATGAGCCCGAGCTCGCCGGCATGCTCGCCCGAGTACTCGATGCGCACGTTCAGGGCATCGCCCTTCACCTCGGGCATGTCGGCGGCATCCGTGATGCGGGGAGACAGGGAGACCATGGACAGGAGCACGTGGCTCAGCGCCTCGGTGAGGTACTGCGACGGGGTGTCCGGCACGCTCAGCCTCCCAGCACATCGTTCACCACCGCGTGGATCTCGTCGGCGGCGAACGGCTTGCGCACATAGCCCTTGATTCCCATGGCCTCGAGCTGGCCGACCCTGGTGAGGCTTCCCTCGGTGGAGATGACGATCACCGGTATGTTCTTGAGCATCGCGTCCAGGCGCATCCGCTCGATGAGCTCGAACCCGTCCATGACCGGCATGTTGATGTCGGTGATCACGAGGTCGATGGAATTGGCGTTCAGGGTCTTGAGAGCCTCCACGCCGTTGGCCGCATCGAAGACCTGGTCGATGCTCAGAGAAGAACCCGCGAGGATCTTCGAGAGGACCGCCTTCACCACATTGGAATCATCCACCAGTAAAATGTTGTACCCCATATCCTCATTCCTGCCGGGAACAGGTCCTGCTGCAGCGCATGAGCGGCTGGTGCCGCCCGAGGTCCGGTTCTCTTCGTATGTATGACAGTGTTTGGTTCATATCCTTCCACCTTTTCGGACTATTCGGCACACGACTTGAGTCTGACTTTCCTGGTGCTTTTCAGCCAGCACAGAGTCCGGATACTCCCCTGAGAGAGGGGAAGGGAAATTCCCGCTGCGCCGTGCAGACCCGGCAGGAGCCACACTCTTTCATCTTGCACAAGGAGGTCCATGTGTGCTCATGTGTGGACATGACGCTGCAGGAGGCATGCACGGGATGACGGACACGGTGGCCGGTCGTATGGCGAACATGAGGATCAGGACCATGGCGCTCTGGATGGGGCTCGTTGCCGTGCCCTGCTATATCATCGACCAGGCGACGAAGTGGCTCGTCTATTCCCGCATGGACATCGGCGAGGGGTTCACGGTGGTCCCCGGGTTCTTCGACATCATCCATGCGCGGAATACGGGCGCCGCCTTCGGCATGCTCCAGGGCATGCCCGTGGAATACCGGACCCTGTTCTTCGCCGCCGTGACCGTGATCGCCAGCGGGGCCATCCTTGTCATCTTCTGGCGGAGCTCGGGTGAGTCGTGGCTCCTGAAGCTGGTCTTCAGCCTCATCATCGCGGGAGCCCTGGGGAACCTCACGGACCGGTTCCTGTTCGGCGAGGTGGTGGACTTCCTGAGTCTCCACGTGGGCCGCTTCCGGTGGCCGACCTTCAACATGGCGGACACCTGGATATCGCTCGGCATGGTGGGCCTGCTCGTCCAGTCGTTCCTCATGCCGGAACAGGAACCCTGAACGGGTGCATTGACCTGGGTGCCGTCACAAAGACATCGGGCCCGTGCACCGCGCGGGCCCGATCTGCGTTTTCTCAGTGCCCTGTGAAGTGCGGGATCAGATGTAGCCCAGCTCCCACTCCTCGGGCTTGATGAGGGCCGGCACGTCCACCAGGATGACGAGGTCCTCCTGGGCGTCCTTGTACACGCCCTTGATGAACTCGGTGGATATCTTGGCCGAAAAGGCGGGCTTCTTCTGCACCTTGCCGGGGTCGATGACCAGGACGTCCGCCACGTTGTCCACCACCATGCCCATGAGGCGGTCCTCCACCCGCACGATGAGGAACACGGTGAACTGGGTGTACTCCTTGGCTGTCAGCCCGAACTTGAGCCTCAGGTCCATGATGGGAACGATCTCCCCCCGCAGGTTGATGACGCCCCTGATGAAGTCGGGCACATTGGGCAGCAGGCTGATCTCCTGGAGGCCAATGATCTCCTCGATGGTCTGGATGGGCACGGCGTAGACCTCGTTGTCCAGGGTAAAGGTGATGAAGGATGTATTGTCCTCCTTCCGGGCGGCCTTCACCTCCTCCTTGAGGGATTCGATCATCTGCTTGGCATCCGGCTCGTCGTAGGACACCTTCCGGTACCCGCCTTCTTCGCCCTCCTCTTCAGCGCGGGGGGGCTTGGGCCTGGGCGCAGGCTTGGGAGCCTGGTCGGCCTCCTTCGGCTTCGGTGCGGCCTGGGCCGGCCTGGGCGGCTGCGGCTGCCTGGCCCTGGGTGCGAGCATGGCCTCGGTCACCTGGATGAAGGACCCCTTGTCCACGCCCAGGGCCAGCGGCACCATGTCGGCCTCCATGATGGTGGCGAAGAGCGTCACCAGCTTCCCTTCGGGGGTTGTCTTCTGGGAAAGGACCTCTCCCAGGTTCTTGAGCTCCGACTTGATGTGCTCCACATCGCCGGAAGCGGCGTCGATGGTGAGGACGTAGACCTGCGAGGAGCCGAGCTTCGATTTGATCCTGTCCGGGGCGATGCCGAAGACGGCCAGCGGGTCTGGGGCACCGGTCGGTTCGGCCTTGGCGGCCTTTTTCGGACCAGCCCCCTCCCGGTCGAGGATCTTCTGGAGCTCGCCCAGGGGCTCGGAGATGTCCATGGAGTTGCTGGCCGTGACGTCGTCCAGCATGGTCTTGAGCATGTCCGCAGCCAGGAGCAGGGGGCCTGCCACGTCGCTCGACGGGATCAGCTTGCCGGAGCGGATGAGGTTGAGCACGTCCTCCATCCGGTGGGCCAGATCGCCGATGTTGACCAGGTCGAGGAATTTCGAGCTGCCCTTTATGGAGTGGGCTGCCCGGAAGACCCGGTTGATGACCTCGGGGTCGACGTGCTCCATGTCAGACTCGATCTTGATGAGATCGTCCTCGATGTCGCTGATGTGCTCCTTTGACTCTGCTACGAATTCCTCAATGAGGTCATCGAACTCACCCACGTGGATACCCTCCTGCAGGTATGGTATGGATACCTGATCGGCAGGCAACCGCACAGGACTTTAACCCGGAATGTGCGATCCACCCCATGCCCGTCGGTGAAGTCCGGGCAGGCTTTCCCGGACAGTGCGGGCAGCGGGTCCGCCGGAGTCGCCGGGCCATCCGGCACCATGCGCCCGGGCGGTGCAACCCGGAAAGAGAGTTGACATGAAACCGGGCCAGCGGGTATAGTGCGGAACAAATTGAATTCGGAGGCCTTTTCGTGAATAAACACAGAGCCGGTCTTCTCGTGTTCCTGGTGGCCCTTGCCATGATGTTCGTCGGGTGTGGCTCTCAGAACGAGGAGATGGTCGCTCCCATCCACATCGAGATGCCCACCGGCGACCTCCAGCACGAGATCGGCGTCTCCGGGTTCATCCTGGGAACGTTCCTGATGCTCAACGGGTACATCGTGATCATCATCAGCTGCATCATCCTGCTGGTCAAGGAGGGGACCTTTGCAAGGATCCTGGGCGCCATCCGCATGGTGGGACCCATGTTCAACCCCCCGGGTGACCAGCAGCCCGAGCAGCCCAAGCCGGATGCGGTCTCCGCCTACCTGAACCTGCTCACCGATGCCGCAACACGGGTCAAGGTGGGGTACGTGGGTCTGCTCACAGGCCTGGTGATCGCCTACGTGGGGGCCTGGATAGCACTGTAGGCGCCGTGCCCGGGCAGATCCGCGCCAGACTTTCAAGAAGGACACCTTGATAGCCATCATCGACTATCGCGCAGGCAATCTCCGTTCCGTGGAGCGTGCGCTCACGCACCTCGGTATCGCCTGCACCATCACCAGTGACCCCGACACGATCCTGTCCGCAGAGCGCGTCATCTTCCCGGGTGTGGGCGCGGCGGGCAAGGCCATGGAGACGGTCCGTTCCGGAGGCCTCGACCGCATCATCCTTGAGGTTGTGGGGCAGGGGACGCCGTTTCTGGGCATCTGCCTGGGCACCCAGATCATCTTCGACGCCAGCGAGGAGGACAGCGCGTCCTGCCTCGGCATCATCCCGGGCACGGTGAGGAGGTTCCCGGAGACGGGCGAGAAGATACCCCACATGGGATGGAATACCATCGAGCGCATCAGGAGCCACCCCCTCCTCGAGGGCGTGGACCGGGATGCCTGGTTCTACTTCGTCCATTCCTATTATCCCGACCCGGCCCTGGACGACCATGTCACGGCGCGCACCTCCTACTGCCTGGAATTCGCCTCCGCGGTGTCACGGGCCAACGTGTTCGCCACCCAGTTCCACCCGGAGAAGAGCGGCGAACCCGGGCTGCGCATCCTCGAAAACTTCAGCCGGTGGGATGGAAAGCCGTGAGACTGTAACAGGTATCTTTTCTCCTGCCGTGTGTCGGCGATGATGCCGCATTTTCCAGGCGGTATCATCGCCGACACACGGACAGCACCGAAGGCGATGCAGACCATGACCAGCAGCCTTTTTCCCAGCCCCTAGTCCTTCCACCCGTTCCTGCCGATGAGCCTGACGAACCTGCACCCGCCCAGCGATTCCTCGCTCACCCCGTCAGGGGATCTGGTGATGCGTTTGAGGTCCTGGAGGCTCTGGTCGCCCACGGGAATGACCAGCCTGCCGCCTTCGCAAAGCTGTTCGACGAGGGCCTCGGGTACGTGGGGGGCCCCGGCGGTGACGACGATGCCGTCATAGGGCGCATCCAGAGGCAGGCCCAGGGTGCCGTCACCGATGCGGACGTGGATGTTGAAATAGCCCAGGTCGTCCAGGGTCCTGCGGGCGCGGGACGCCAGGGCGCTGATGCGCTCGATGGTATAGACCGTGGCGCACAGCCTCGACAGGATGGCCGCCTGGTAGCCCGATCCCGTGCCGATCTCCAGGATCCTCTCGTGGGGCTTCGGCGCCAGAGCCTCGGTCATGATGGCCACCATGTACGGCTGGGAAATGGTCTGTCCGTAGCCGATGGACAGGGGATAGTCGTCGTAGGCCTTGTACTTGAGGTACTCCTCCACGAACCGGTGGCGGGGCACCTCCAGAAAGGCGTCGAGCACGCGCTGGTCCCTGATGCCGCGGGAAGCGAGCTGCTCCTTCACCATGGTCGCGCGGGCGAGATGGGAGTCCTTCATGCCGAACCCTGCAATGCCCGAGATCCCTTCATAGCCCCCCCTCCATCCGCCCCGCGGCCCTTCATGCCGGGAGCGGATTATACCGGGAGTCGTCCTGCAGATCAAGGATAGGTACGGGAGGGCAGAGAGGACCGTCTCAAGCGGTTTCAGGGGCGTATCTCCTTGACCGGAAGCGCTCCTTCGTGTAAAGGTGTTCTCTATGGAATTTGTTAAGGTATTGAAAACATCACGATTTTTAGATCCCATGGAAGGGTATGCAGAGGTCAGACGGTTTTCCGAGGTCAGGTACGATCCCCTCACCGGACATACCAGCCGCATCCTCGACTTTCCGGTGCGGGAGTTGAAGAGGCCAGACCTCACGGGGCTCATCGAGAGTTCACGGCCACTGTGCCCCTTCTGTCCCGAGGTGGTGGAGAAGGTTACCCCCAAGTTTCACCCGGACCTGGCCAGCAGCGGGCGCTATGCACGGGGCGAGGCCCTGTGCGTTCCCAACGCCTTTCCCTATGACGAGAACGGAGCCGTGACGGTCATGTCGCACCGGCACTTCGTGGGCCTGGACGAGTTCACCCCAGCCATGATGGCCGACGCCTTTGCGTGCTGCATCGACTATCTGGAGGACGTCAGGTCCAAGCAGCCCGACATGGTCTATCAATCGTTGAACTGGAACTACATGCCCCAGGCCGGCGGCTCCATCGTACACCCGCATCTCCAGATCGCCGCATCCAGCACGGCCACCAATTACTATTCGGCCGCCATACCGGCCCTGAGCAGGTACCACAGCGACAGCGGCGAGGACTTCTGGCCGGACCTGGTGGAGGAGGAGCGCAGGCGGGGCGAGCGGCTCATTGCATCCTCGAGGCTTCTGTCGTGGGTAGTGGCATTCGCGCCCATGGGCATCTTCGACGTGGTGGGCATTCTCCACGGGGCGCAGGCGCCCGGCGACTTGAGGGGAGAGCTCCTGCAGGACATGGTCACCGGCGTCCTCAAGGTGCTTCGCTACATCGACTCCCTGAACATGGCCAGCCTGAACATGTCGGTGTACTTCCACCTGGACGACGACCTGTTCACCCCCCATCTGAGGATCTGCCCCCGGGTGAACATACCGCCCTTCGAAACGAGCCAGATCAACTACATGGGCATGCTCCACAACGAGACGCTGACCATCATGAAGCCCGAGGACATCTGCACGGGCATCAGGCAGTTGTGGTAGAATGGAACGAGCAGAGCAGTATCCGTTGAAGGGAATGAAGAATTGAACAGGAGGTGTGCAATGAACGTGAAGGGGTGGATTGCTGTTGTCGTATTTCTGCTGGCCGGGAGCACTGCCTATGCCGCAGGACCGGACTTCATCTGGGCGGGCGGCGGCCTCAAGGTCTCCAACGATTCGAACCCCTGCTATTTCGCGGACGCCTTTGTGCTGCTCACGCAGACGGGCTCCATGTCCGTGTTCACCCAGCCGATTGCCACGGTGCGCGGCGGCAAGCCGGGCCTGGACCTGGGAATCGGCGGAAGGGTCCCCATGCTGAGCGGTCAGGTCATCGGCGGGTGGAACGTGTTCTTCGACTACACCTCGAACAATGACCACAAGCGTTTCGGCACGGGCATCGAGGCATTCCATTCCTACGGTTCGGCACACATGAACCTCTACCTGCCCGTCTCGGACGAGGAGGACTTCGAGGAGGCGCTGCCCGGGGTGGACTTCACCATCGGCATACCCATCCCCAATGCCCCGTTCATTTCCCTGTGGCCGGGCGGCTATTTCTATGCGGGCAGGGATCGCGGCGACATGGGGGGGCTGTCCATGACCGCCCGGGTCCAGCCCATAAAGCCGCTGGTCTTCAGCTTTGGCGGCAGGAACGATACCCTGCAGGCAGGCAGGGACGAGAGCGAGTTCTTCTTCAGGGCGGAGTTCACCATACCCTTCGACCGGCTGGGCAGGGATCTCTTCGCCTTCAACCGTGGCGAGTACCCCATCGAGATCCGCAACCAGATGGACAACCGGGTGGTGCGGGAGGAGTTCATCACCTTTGAACACAAGAGGAGATGAAGGTTCTTGACTTCATGAACCAATCTTTCTATACATAGTCCTCGGTTTCGGGAAGTGGCTCAGCCTGGTAGAGCACAGCGTTCGGGACGCTGGGGTCCGGGGTTCAAATCCCCGCTTCCCGACCAGTTCTTGCACACCACCCATTTCATGGCATCGTGCAGCGTCCCGGAATCAGGGTTCCTGCTCAATGCCGGCCAGTGACTCCTGTATCCCTCTCCCTCAGGTCCGATGTGGCGAGCGCGGCTCTCTTTGCAGGGGGTGCATCATTCTGCCGTCTGAAAATCGACTGCATAAAGGAGTCGCTGCCGCTCTCGCCCCGGGCGATGGACTTCAGGTACATCGCCACCTGCCCTGCGATGTCGCCGGTGCCGTCGAAGAACAGGTTCACCACGGGAACCTGGAAGTGATCGCGGAAGGCCTGGAAGATGTGGGAGGTAATCCTGCCCGGCATACAGCCGAAGGGCGAGCAGTTCACCACCAGGCGCGCGCCCTGCCCGGCAAAGAGCTTCGCCCGGCCCAGGGTGAGGATGGCTTCGCCCTCGAAGGACCGGGGGACGAAATGCTCCCCTTCGGCGATCACCCGGCCCACCGGGGGCTCGTGCCGGTGGTCGAGGATAGGCGAGAACAGCTCCATGACCCCTCTCTCCACCATGTGGAGGAAGCGGCTTTTGATGGTCGTCTTGAGGCCCCCGAACAGGGAGGACTTGCCTGCGACGATGTCCCACACGTAGAAGAGCCACTCGCTCATGGGGGCGAGCCACACCTCGCCGCCTGCGGCCTCGACGGTCCGGACGATGTGCTGGTTGGAGAAGCTGTTGAGCCGGACAAAGATCTCGCCCACGATGCCCACCAGGGGCTTGGGCTCCCTGCCTGGGCGGATGTGTGCGGACACTGCGGCGATGAGCGACCGGAGCGCGTCCTTCCAGTCCTTTCCCGAGCGGATGCAGGTGCAGATCTCCTCGATGCCGTCAAGCATGAGGGTCTCTGCAAGCTCGGGCCGGTCGTGGTAGGGTACGACGCGGCACCTGAGCTTGAACAGGGCGTCGCCCAGGCACAGTGCCCTGAACACGTCGAGCTCCATCCTGGGAGAGAAGAAGCCGTACCCGTTTTCAGAGGTAGGAGACAGGATCAGGGTGTTTGCATGCCCGGTCCTGTCCAGGATCATGGACTGGAGGGTGGCGTACTGCCCGAACCTGCACGGGCCCTCGGCCCGGGGCATGAACAGGACCTGGGGGGTATCCCCGGGGGCCTCTGCGAGCAGGGAGAGGAGTCTGCCCGTGGTCACCGCCGTGGGCAGGCACTCGCTGCCCCGGCACATGGACCTGCCGCAGGCGCACTCCTGTTCGGTCTCCTCGCCCATGGCCCGGGCGTCGAGGCCGTACCGGTTCAGCACGGCCGCCCACAGCTGCGGGGTGTACGGGTGGATCTGCGGGATCCAGACCCTTGCGTCCCTGTGTATATCCCGGATGCCGTAGCGGATCCTCAGGGGCCTGGGCGGGGCCTGTGCCGTGGGCGTGTCCTGCCGGTGCTGCTCGATCATGTCCAGGAAGGCCTCGATGCGGGTCTGGTAGCCGGTGGCCGAGCCGTGCTCGTCCAGCTCCAGGATGAGATAGGGTTTTCCCCGGAACACCTCCTCCAGGTAGGTGAGGATGAACGAGTCCGGACCGCAGGAGAAGTTGGAGAGGACCAGGGGGAAGAGGTCGGGCCGGTCCTTCAGCGACAGGGCGGTGCGCAGGATGCGCATGCCCTGGTTCCAGTACAGGTCAGGGAAGCGGGCGGTCACGTCGGCGTTCTCGGCTCCGTCCGGCACGGCGTCCATGGTGACGACCGGGTATCCCAGCGACTCGATGAGCTCCGGGATGCCCAGGTTCAGGATCTTGTGATAGAGGTTGTAGGGCCTGCCCAGGAGCACCACGGCGCTGCGGCCCACGGGGAGGTCGTCCAGGACCCTCCTGCAGCGCGCATGCACATCGGCACGGTAGTTTCTGAGACGCTCGATACCTTTGGCGGCCGCCCTGGTCAGGCGCAAGCGGGAAGGGCAAGGGAGGCCGGAACCCGTCAGGGAGTCCCGTATGGCGGTCGCGATACCGGATGCACCCCGGTTCAGGTCGATCACGGGTGAGAGAATCCTGCGGGAGTGCTCGGTGTTGCGGAAGCATCCCGGCAGGGCGGTGATGAAGGGGCAGTAGAGGCTGCGTGGGTGAACTGACGGGTCCTTCTCGTCCTGGATGAGGTGCGGCAGCAGGACATGGCAGGCAGGGTCCTCCTTCAGGACAACCCTCGTGCATGCCATGGCGACCTTGATCGGGTAGCAGAAGTCGCCGGTGCCCGTGGAGGAGAGTTCGCCCAGGATTTTTGGCCTGTCGGGCCTGCAGAGCTCGATGCGCGCTCCGCAGGCAGCCGCGATCTCCTGGAACAGGGGCAGGAACTCCTCGTTGAGGCCAAGGGCGGGCATCTTCACGACCCTCAGCGGGGAGTGGGGCGATGACCCGTGGTCGGCAAGGGCCTGCTTCCGGGCCTGGATGCAGGGGTTCGCCCTCTTCTTCAGGCCGGCCTCTCCGGGTTCCCGCCCGCACATGTAGCCCCAGCTGGTCTTCACCCCGCCTCCCTTCACATGGGTGATCCTGCAGGCGTTCTCGCAGCCATTGCAGGTGGATTCGCGCACCGAGATCTCGGGCAGCTCGAAGCCCCGGAAGGCGCTTGTTCCCGAACGCTTCTCCCGGGAGAGCAGGGCAGCGCCGTAGGCGCCCATGACGTGGCAGAAGGGGGACACCAGGACCTCGGCCCCGGTGATCTGCTCGAGGGCCGCCACCAGTCCGCGGTTCCTGGCCGTGGCGCCCTGGAACACGATCCTGTCGCGGCCGTAGGCCCTGTTTCCCACCACCTTGGCGAGGTAGTTCCGGAACACTGCCAGGAGCACGCCGGCAATGATCCGCTCCCTGGGCAGCGATGCAGCGACCTGGCGGGTCACCTCCTGGTTCATGAACACGGTGCAGCGGTCCGAGTTGGGCAGCGGCCTGACGCCCATGACCATGTCGCCGATGGCGTCGAGGTCGATGCCCAGGGTCCTGGCCTGCTCCTCTACGAAGGATCCCGTGCCCGCGGCGCAGACATAGTTCATGTTCACGTCCACGATGCGGTTGTCCTCCAGGCGGATGAACTTGGCGTCCTGCCCGCCGATCTCGAAGATGGTGCGCACCCCGGGGTCAAGGGTCAGGGCACCCCGGGCATGGGCGCTGATCTCGTTCACCACGAGGTCCGCGCCCACAAGCACGCCCACGAGCTTTCTGCCAGAGCCCGTGGTGCCGCACGCCCGGACGTTCACCGCCCCCTCGAGCTCTGTCTCGATGGACCGGATGCCGGCGAAGATCCTCCGGGTCGCCTCGATGGGGTTGCCCCCCGTCCTGGTGTAGATGTCCAGGCGGATCCTGCCCTCCTTGTCCACCAGGACCGCCTTGGTGGAGGTGGAGCCGATGTCCACACCCAGGAGGCAGTCGAGGCGGAAGCCTTGGGAGAGATCATGCCACACCTCGTTGCCGTGAACGTCTCGGGAGCGCGCCATGTCGTGGGAGGGGAAGACGCTCCGTTCGAGGGACAGTTCCTTCAGACCCTCTCCCTCCTCGTGCATGGAGCGGCCGCGAGCCAGGGCGTCGCGGAAGGACGGCACGCCGCATCCGTGGCTCCGGGCCTTCATGCAGAGGCCTCTGGCCCTGGTGAAGGCCGGCTGCTTGGCAATGGTGACCCGGGGGAGCGACCGGGTGAGGAAATGCCGCACATGGGGGTTGGCCAGCAGTCCCCCGGTGGCCAGTGTGGCGCTGCCGTCCGGAAGTGTGCCGCCGAACACGCTCTTGAGACTCGAGAGCACCAGCCCTTTGCACAGGCCGTTGTACATGGAAAAGGCAGAATGCCCTTCCTGCTGGAGGTGGATAAGGTCTGTCTTGGCAAAGACCGCACAGCGGGTGGCCACGGTGGGAGCGTTCTCTTCGATGGGGATCGTGTCGAGGTCGCCGAAGCAGAGCCCCAGGCGGAGCATCTGTTCGTCGAGGAAGGATCCGGTGCCTGCCGCGCACGCTGGGTTCGTCTGGTACACCAGGATGACGCCGTGCCTGTCGAACTCGACGTATTCGATTTTCTCAGCCCCGAGGACGAGGAGCCTGCGGTGGGGGTAGTGCGCCCTGAGGAAGTCGATCTCCGCGAGCAGGCCATCCGAGCGACCGCCTTCCAGGCCGCTGTCTCCCGCATGCCCGCAGATGCAGATGGAAGAGGGGGCGGGGTGCAGGTTCTCGATCGCCCCGAGCACCGTGTCCCGCACAGACCCCCGGTGGTGGATGTTCAGGGATGCAACGGCATGACCGGTGCGGTCTTCCTGCCAGAACTTCACGTATGAACTGCCCACATCGATGCCGAGATAGCTCACGGGAAAATACCTCCATTGCCGAACGAGGGCGATTGCAATGCAATGCGGGAAGACATACCACACCTGAGAAGTCCAGATCAACCGGGCTCTGAGGATTATCGGGCAATCGAGGAGTCATTTCATGGGCATGGAGGTGAGAAAGGGGGGGTTGAAACCATGCAGGGAACAGGTATAAGGGAAAGACCGGACAGGAGGCAGGCATGCCGAAACCGCCAGCACCGCCCCAGGTTGTGGAGGCAATGCGGGAGAAGATACTCAGCGAGGCGCTCTTCATCATCAACCGGGAGGGCTACGCAACCCTGAGCATGCGCAAGCTCGCAAGGCGCCTCGGGGTTACGGCCAAGACGATCTACAATTACTATGCGAACAAGGACGAGATCTACCTCATGGCGCTCATCGACGCCTTCGGTGACCTGACGGAGCGGTTCCGCCAGGCCTACCGCTCGTCCGACAACCCGGTGGAGAAGCTGCGCGCCGCCCTGCATGCCTATGTGCACTGGGGCATCGAACACAGGCATTCCTACACCATCATGTTCAGCATGGACACCCCGAAGTATTCCGACTACGTGGGCACCGCCATGGAGGCCGTGGCGGAGAGGCAGAACAGGGTCGCCCTGCAGGTGGCGGAGATCGGCACGAAAATCCTCACCGAGGTGGCCGCCTACAACCGGAGCATTGCCGGAGACGAGGTGCCCTACCGGCTACTCCACCTCTGGAGCACCCTGCACGGTATGGTGTCACTGTACATCAGCCGGGTCACCCTGGAGGTGTGGGACCTGCGGGGGGCCATGGACCGGATCCTCGAGGACGTGCTCCGTCCTTACACATAACCGCATACCGTGGCCAGGGCATGGCCTTGGGTGTTCTTGATTTTTGAGGTCAACGGTGTTACTCTTTCATCCTGACACCACTGTGCACGGTGCCGGGAGGTCCTCGCAGGCACGCAGGGAGGTTCCACTGTGAGGCGTTTTGAAGGCGCAACGATCTACATCACCGGCGGGTCGAGCGGTATCGGCCTCGAGATGGCGAAGATCTTCGCCTCGCGGGGTGCGAACATGCTCCTCATCGCGCGCAACGAGCAGAAGCTCGAGGAGGCCCGGAAGCAGGTGGAGCAGTCCCGGCGCGGCCCGACCCAGAAGATCGGGGCGCTCTCCGTGGACGTGGCGGACGTCGCGGATGTGCAGCAGAAGATGCAGGCCGCGCTCTCCCTCTACGGAGCGCCCGAGATCCTCGTGAACAGCGCTGGCATCAACAAGTATGCGGACCATTTCGAGAACATCGACCATGCCATGTTCGATGAGGTCATGAGGGTCAACCTCTACGGCACCCGGAATATGATTCATGCCCTGCTCGGGGCCATGAAGCAGAAGAGGGGCCACGTGGTTGTCCTGTCCTCGGCAGCTGGCCTCTTCGGGATGTTCGGCTACACGGCCTACGGCACCTCCAAAGCAGCGCTCCTGGGGTTGTGCGACAGCCTGCGCTACGAGCTGAAGCCCCTGGGCATGAAGGTCACGGTGGTCTGCCCGCCCGAGGTGGACACCCCCATGAATCTCGACGAGGCAAAAACGCTGCCCCCGGAAGGCAGGGCCGTGAAGAACCTGGGCGGATTCCTGACGCCGCACTACGCCGCGTCCGTCATCGTGAAGGCAGTTGCCCGGGGGCAGTACCTGTGCATACCCGGGGCATCCACCCGCTTTCTCTATCTCCTGCACCGTCTGTCCAACGGTCGGCTCACGAGGTTCGTGTCGGACATGGTGATCTGGGCGACGCGAAAGAGGAAGGGGGCATGAGCCGGAACCGCATAGGTGTCTGGATTCCAGGCCGGGGCGGACCGGGAAGGGGGGAGTCATGACAAAGGATCGCTGGGTGCTGCTGCGCAGGGTGGATTCGTACGACCATGCGGCCATGGATGCGGTGGTGACGGAGGGCTTCGAGTTGCTGGGCCGCAGTCCTGCGGGAAGGGTGCTCATCAAGCCCAACGTGGTATTCGCCAACAGGAACTACTCGCAGCACGCCTTCACCCACCCCGACCTGGTGGGCACCGTGGCGGACCGGGTGCGGTCCTTTGCCGGGGTCACGGACCTCGCAGTGGGAGAATCAGGCGGTTTTGCCATCCCCACGAGGCTGAACTTCAAGGAGTCCGGGTACTACGACATGGGCCGGACGCATGGGGTCCCGGTCATCGATTTCAACGAGGACACCTCCGTGAAGGTGAGGCTGAACAGGGGCGTCTGCCATAAGACACTGCTCTGCCCGCGCCTCATCCATGACGCCGACTTCAAGATCTGGATGCCCAAGCTCAAGTATCACATCTGCTGCGAGATCACCAATGCGCTCAAGCTCAACATCGGCAGCCTGCTCCACAAGGAGCGCATGCTCTTCCACGACGACCGGCTCAACGACAAGATCGTGGACATCCTGGAGGTCGGCTACCCGGACCTTGTTGTCACCGATGCCGTCATCATAGGCCACGGCTTTGAATCCTGCGCCAAGCCCTTCCACCTGGGACTCGTCATGGTGAGCAACGACCCCGTCGCCGCCGACGTGGTGGCAGCCCAGATCCTGGGGTACCGGCCGGAGGAGGTCCATCACCTGCGCATCGCGTCCGAGCGGGGCTACGGATCCATCGACCCCGCCTCGGTGAGGGTCCTGGGCGATGTGGGCATCGAAGAGCTCGCGGAGAGGACCGCAGGCATCGAGAGCCAGTTCCAGGACATGCAGAAGCTGGACACGCCCATCCGCTTCTACGAGGGCATCGGCCCGAACACCGGTCGGATCTGCTACGGCGGATGCATGGCTGCGGTGAAGGGTTCCCTGGGCACCATCGACGCGCGCAGACCCGGCTCCCTGAAGAATGCTAAGGAGGGGGCCATCGTCACGGGCGTCTATGAGGGCGATGTAGATGCGGGCAGCGGGGTGTGCCTGCTCATCGGAGACTGCACCGAGGTGAAGGGTACCATCCGGGCGGGCCGCACCAAGCGGGTCAAGGGCTGTCCCATCGGGGCGGTCCAGCTTACGAGCGTGCTCCCCTTTGTCTTCGGCATGCCGTCGCCGCTGCTGGACGCCAGGGACGTGCCGCTGGTGGTCATCAACAGCATCGAGAAGTTCGTGAACAAGGTCCGCAACAGGGCCTTCTGAAACGACCCCGCGGCCTGCATGCAGGGAGGCACCGGGGGCCCGGTTCAGCACATGTGCTCGACGAGGATCTTGATGCCGATGCCGATGAGGATGAGGCCGCCCAGGACCTCCACCTTCCCCTCGAAGAGGTGCCCCACGCGGGTCCCGATGTAGGTGCCGGCAAAGGAGATGAGGAAGGTAACCGCACCGATGATGAGGGCGGGGGCGATGATGTCCACCTTCAGGAGCGACAGGCTGAACCCCACGGCCAGGGCATCGATGCTGGTGGCGATGGACAGGCCCAGCAGGGTGAGTGCGTCGTTCGCGTCTCTCTTCTTTTCGTCTCCGTCCATGGAGAAGGACTCATAGATCATCTTGCAGCCGATGAAGACCAGCAGGGAAAAGGCGATCCAGTGGTCCACGCTCTCCATGAAGGTGCGTATGGACAGCCCCGCCAGGTAACCCATGACGGGCATGAGGGCCTGGAAGCCCCCGAAGGCAAGGGAGATTCTCAGGGCTGAGCGGACCCTGAGCTTCACCATGGACACGCCGCAGGTAATGGACACGGCAAAGGCGTCCATGGCGAGGCCCACCGCGATCAGCAGGATGGTCAGGATATCCACGGCTGGACTCCGAGGGGAGCGGGGTGTGGGTTCATGTCGGGTTCATCCATCGTGTGCCCTGTCACCCCCATCTTGCACGGGCATGTGATCTTTGTCAAACCGTCAGGTGAAAGCGCGCCAGGACGCGGTGCGGCCGCCAGGTGCACAGTGGTTCCTGGATGGGCTGGTATGAAGAAATCGGCAGAATGTGAAGAAAATGAGTGAGAACATCAGATCGATTGATCAATACAGCACTTTCATCTGGGCATGGCGGAATATCAATGGAATGAAGAGAATGCGGGCCTTGAGTAAAGTCGCCCAATCTTGCTAGGTGATTAGCACTCGAATTTAGCGAGTGCTAACAACCCTATCATGGAGGAATGATATGAAGATTAAGCCGTTGCACGACAGGGTTCTCGTCAAGAGGATCGAAGAGGAACAGAAGACCAAGGGGGGCATCATCATCCCCGACACCGCCAAGGAAAAGCCCCAGATGGGCGAGGTCATCGCAGCCGGCGGCGGAAAGAAGACCGAGGATGGGAAGGTCATCCCCATGGATGTGAAGAAGGGTGACAAGGTGCTCTTCTCCAAGTATGCGGGGAACGAGATCAAGGTTGAAGGCGTGGAAATGCTCATCATGAGAGAGGAAGACATCCTCGGAATCATCCAGTAGGCAGGGAGGAGAACGCACATGGCTGGGAAAGAGATCATCTATAATCAGGAAGCACGGAACAGGGTCTTAAGCGGCGTGAACAAGCTCGCCAATGCGGTGAAGGCCACGCTCGGCCCTAAGGGACGCAATGCCATTCTGGACAAGGCCTTCGGCGCGCCGCTGGTTACCAAGGACGGCGTCACCGTGGCCAAGGAGATCGAGCTCAAGGACAAGTTCGAGAACATGGGCGCCCAGATGGTGAAGGAGGTCGCGTCCAAGACCTCCGATATCGCCGGTGACGGCACCACCACGGCCACGGTCCTGGCCCAGGCCATCTACACCGAGGGCCTCAAGTACCTGGCGGGCGGCATGAATGCCATGGACCTCAAGCGGGGCATCGACAGGGCCACCGCGGCCATCGTGGAGGATCTCAAGAAGATGAGCCGCAAGGTGGAGGACAAGAAGGAGATCGAGCAGGTGGGCACCATCTCGGCCAACGGCGACTCGGAGGTGGGC
>JAKPQL010000057.1 GCA_029547045.1 Deltaproteobacteria bacterium
GTACAACACCCATGTTACCAACAACTACTACAGCAGCGCCCCTCGCCCTACGCCCGGCAATGGCCACGGCCATGTCGGCGACGCTCATCACCAAGGACAGTGGCAGACCCCTGGCAACCACCATGGTCACCAGGGGTCCTGGCCGGCAAAGAAGCATGTCAGGGAGTCATGGAAGAGCAGTGTGCGCTATGTCGTGAACGACTGACCGGGGATGCTGCGGGCCCGGTCCGGGAGGGGTTCATCCTGCGCCGGGCCTTCCTCATGCCGGGGGACCGTCTGAAGGCCCGGTGTCCGGCAGGTAATCGGAGAAATGCTCTGCATAGATCTCCCAGACCGTTCTGAACAGTGCCGCGATGATGGGCCCGATGATGAACCCGGTGATGCCGAACATGCCGATCCCGCCGAGGGTCCCGAAGAAGATCATGAGCTCGTGCAGTTCCGTGTCCCTGCCTACCAGCCATGGTCTGAGGATGTTGTCCACGCTGCCCACCAGGACGGCGCAGAAGGCGAAGAGCCCCAAGGCCTTGAAGTAGCTCCCCGTGAAGGCCAGGATGAGCACCGCCGGGAACCAGACCAGGGCCGAGCCCACGGCAGGGATGATGGACAGGACCGTCATGATGGTGCCCCAGAACAGGGCGCTCTCGATGCCCACCGCCCAGAATGCCAGGCCTGCCAGGCCGCCCTGGATGACACCAATGACCAAAGTACCTTTGATGGCGGCCCTGGCCACGGAGGTAAAACGCTCCAGGATGCGCATTTCCACGCCCTTGGGCAGGGGCAGGTAGTACAGGAACCGCTCCAGGATGCTGTGGCCTTCCTTCAGGAAGAAGAACATGGTGTAAAGGAACACGAAGAAGAGGAAGATGAAGTTGATGGTGGAAAAGGTCAGGGAGGACACGTTCTGGAACAGGAAGGAGCTGATCACGCCCACCAGCTCCCCTGCCTTCTGCAGGATGGTGCCCTGGTAGGCGGAAAAGGTATCGTACAGGGGCCATGACCGCACCAGGTCGCTGACGGCCGAGGGCGTGTCCATCCACTGCTTGATGAAGGGGCTCACCGAATGGCTGATCCTCACCGCCTGGCCGGCCACGATCCCCAGGAGCCCTGCCAGGGGCAGGATGATGACGAGGAAGACGGCGGCCAGCGTGATCGTCGAGGCCAGGCTGCTGCGGCCTCCGGCGAACCGCTCGATTCTTCTGTACAGGGGCTGGGCCATGGCCGAGAAGATCCCTGCCAGCAGAATCGCCATGAGGAACTGCCGGATCATGGCAAGGAAGATGCCGGAGATGAGCACTACGATGAGCAGGATGATCGCCTTGTTAACGCCAGTCCGATCCATGGGTTTCACGGTACAGGGAGATATACCACGGAGTCCGGCAGATATCCAGGGGCAAGGTCGAGCAGCGCACCGGTCGAGGCATGTCGTGCCGTCTCCCACGGGAATGTCCGGTATTGAGGAAAGGGGTTGGGCGAATCGGCGGACACTTGACAGGTAAAAAATGGATCAGGCCAGGGATGATGTTGTTTCCTGCATGGAGGGGGAGTATAATGGTGTTCAGGTGTTTTTATGGGAGACCCGCCGGATATCCAGGGCAGGCCGGGTATCCGGCTCCCGGCGAAGCTCTCGTGCATCTTTTCCGCTCATTACTGGGAGGTAGAACATGAATATTTTTGTCGGAAACCTATCGCGTGATGTCACCAACGATGACCTGACGCAGGCGTTTCAGGCCTTTGGAGAGGTGGCATCCGCCAATGTGATCCGCGATAAATTCACCGGAGATTCGCGCGGGTTCGGTTTTGTGGAGATGCCTTCCCGGGAGGCGGCCGAGGCAGCCATTGCCGGCATGAACGGGAAGGACCTGAAAGGCCGGGCGGTGAACGTCAACGAGGCCCGCCCGCGCCAGGACAACCGCGGTCCCGGCGGCGGGGGCGGAAGGAGATTCGGCGGCGGCCAGGACCGGAGGCCCGGAGGCGGCGGAAACAGAAGGCCCGGCGGGACCGGCGGGGGCGGACGCCGGTACTAGGCACCCCGCCGCTCACAACCCGCGGGAAATCCATAACCTTCCGTTGCCAGGCAGCCTGGCAAGGGGAGGGTATGGCTCCATGTTTATCTCCAACAGATGAAAAGAATTGCACAATCTTGAATATATGGTATGCTTTCCGGTCATGCGGACTATGCCCATGACTCAGGGAGGCGGTATGAAATGGTATCGACATGTTCTCTCAATGCTTGTTGTCATCATTGCGTGCGGCTGCAGCGCCGATGAAGGGGAAGAACAGGGAGCGGGATTTGCCCCGAAGATCAAGAGCATCATGATCTGGAATGTGACCGATCCGGACAATCCGGTGCCCGACTTTGATTTTCTTCCCGGTGAATCCCTCGCCATCTCCATTGACGCGGAGGACCTCGACTACAACATGATCACGCTCACCGGAACGCTCTCGTACGAGGATGACTTCGACACGCCCATAGCGGACCCGGTGGTGGTTGCCATGCCCCCGCAGACCCAGACACGTCAGGGGTACGAGCGCATCCTTTCCCTGAAGGTACCCCAGGGCGAGGTGGGGTCATACCGGGTGTACCTGGTCATAGAGGATGCGCAGGGCAATTCCAGTGATCCCTTCCCCGCGCAGTTCTCGATCGTGGAAGATGACGGGTAGATGATCCGCTCCCACCCGGACCGTTTCCGGGCCTGGGCGGGTACGGATCTCCCCCCCTCACTCCCCGAAGAACCGCCCCTCCTCCCAGGCCACGAGGTGCTCCATGATGACCTGGAACTGGTGCGTGAGATCCAGCAGTTCCCGCTGCCAGAACAGGTCGCTGCCCCAGTCGGGGTGGTTGGTCCGGAAGTCGTAGTCGTCGGCCTGCCGGGCGCACCACGCCAGGTAGTAGACGATGCGCATGAACCTCAGGCACTCGATGAGCCGGAGCGATGGATATTCGAACTCCCGGAACTGCCCGTACCCCTCGAGGATGAGGCTGATCTCCCGGCGGGAGCGTCGCGCCAGATCGGGCAGGAGGAGCCAGAGGTCGTGCACCGGCGGGCCGCTCATCATGTCGTCGAAATCGATGACCATCAGGCCCTCTCCGGGACGGTCCAGGAGGTTGCCCCGGTGGAAGTCGCCGTGGATCCTGATGAACTCCACCCCGGTGAAGAGCCCGGAGATGCGCTCCACGATGCGCGAGGTGAGGTCCTCGAAGGCGGCCCTGTGCTCCGGGGTGACGAATCCGCCCCTAATGAGGAAGTCCAGGTCGTGCCGGGTGGATTTGTTGGGGTGCAGGGTGACCCTGTCCCGGCAGGTGTCACGCGACCCGGCCACATGGATGCGGCCCACGAGTCTGCCGAGGCGCACCCAGTCCTCGTCGGCGTTCAGCTCGAACACCCGTCCCGCCTTCTTGGGGAACAGTGCGAGGAAGGTGGTTCCCGCGCTCCACAGGGTGCCGCCGTCCGAGAGCTTCAGCGGGCACACCACAGGGATCTCCATGGACTCGCAGTCGGCGAGGAAACGGTGCTCGTCCTCGATGGCGGTCCTGCTCCAGCGGCCGGGCCGGTAGAACTTGGCGATGAGGCGTTCCCCGGAGCGGGTCTGCAGCTCGTAGACCCGGTTGATGTAGCTCGGCAGCGGGATGGTGAGCCCGGTCATGGGGGTGCCGAGGGCCTCCTCCACCATGTCGAGGAGCACCTCGGGGGTGAGGTGCGCAAAGTCCGGGTTTGTCTTCATGCGTGTCCTCCGTAGCCCCAAGGATATAGTGCAATTCACGCCCGCTGTCTCCCTGAAACTGAGAACCGCCTGCATGAATCCACGGGCCATGGCCCCAATTACTCTTTGACAGGCTCCGGACTTTGACGGTATCCTGCCATGATGCGACCCGCGTAACGGCGCCGGTTACCGGCCAGTTTCTCGGGGAAGAGGAGAGACTGACGTCGAGGAGGGATCGAGGTGAAGGACGGGTACTGGCTGGTGGGGTTTCAGTATGAGTTTACCGGAACGGTGTACAGCCTGGGCAGGATACCGCGGTGCAAGAAGGCCATGCTCAAGCACCTCAGGCCGGGGGACAGGGTGCTCGTTGCCGGGGTCGGCCACGGCACCGAAGCCGTGGAGGCGAGCAGGCTCGGGGCGGACGTGACCGCCGTGGACCTCTCCGAGACCATGCTGAAGCACTTCCGCAGGCGCATCGAGCGCGAGAACCCGCCCGGCCCGATCCGGGTCGTCCACGACGACATCTTCAACGTCCAGGAGACCGGCCAGTACGACATGGTCATTGCCAACTTCTTCCTGAACGTTTTTTCCGAGACCCGGGTCAGGGAGGTGGCGAACCACCTCGGCACGCTCGTGAAGCCCGGGGGCTATTTCGTGGTGGGCGAGTTCGTGCTCCCCGAGCCGGGGTGGAGGGGGATCATCCAGAAGATCAACTGGTACATCGCCATCTCCATCTACAGCTCCACCACCGAGGCGGTGTTCCACCCCGTGTGGGACTACCCGGGCCTGGTGAAGGGGGCGGGGTGCGAGATCCTGGACATCGAGTACTTCACCATCGGCGGGGTCAGTCTGTACTGGTCCATCCTGGGCAGGAAGAATCCCGCACCTGCGGTCTGAAGAAGGCACTGTGGTCACGAGGGGTTCTTCACCCGGAGCTTGGCCTCGATGAGCTGGCTGTGGGACAGCCTGAGAAGGCCTGCGAGCCGGTGCACCAGGTGGTCCTCGTGCCCGTCCAGCCTGTTGTCGGCATAGATCACCTTCCAGACTGACTCGATCACCGTGATCTTCTCAGACTCGGAAAACTCCTGGTTGATGACCCGGGCGAACCGCCACAGGTCGATGCCGTTCTTCACCTCGGATCGGGCCTCTTCCAGGATGGATGCGGCATCGTGGGACCCCAGGCCGTAGGTGTGCTGCAGGGTCTCCATGATGGCATCCTGTTCCGGGGCGCTGAATTCGCCGTCGATGGCGGCGATCTCGAGGAGCAGGGCGCAGGTGGCCACCAGGACGCGGTCCTGTTCCGGGGCACCGTACCTTCCCGGTTGTGTGGCCGTGCCTGAGAACAATCTCTTCACAAGGTCGATCATGCCGTGCTCCTTGTCCGGTCCTGATTTACATCCTGCCCGTGACCCATGCCCAGGATAGCCCGAGGAGTTCATGGCACACCACCTCGGCCTCTTCGAGATGCCGGGCGTGGGGGAAGAACATGCTGAGCTGGAACGGTGCGTCCCGTCGAATGACGTGCCCCACAGGAGCAGGAACGGCATGGATGCCCTGTTTCCTGAACATGGCCATGGCACGGGGCATGTGGGAGGCCGTGGTGACCAGCACGCAGGGTCCTGCGCCGATGATGCCCCTGACGATGAGGGCCTGCTCCCCGGTGTCCCTGGACCGTTCCTCCACCAGGATGCGCCGGGGCTCCACGCCCAGCTCGGCCGCCATGGCTGACATGAGCGCCGCTTCGGATGGCCTCTGACCCACTCCGCCCGAGACCAGCAGCCGGGAACCGGGCAGGTTCCTCAGGATGCGGATGCCCTCCATGAGGCGGGTCTGGGACGCCGGCGACAGCTGGCTGCCCAGGGGCAGGGCCTCCTCAGGGGCATGCCCGCCCCCCAGAACGACCACCCACTGCACCCCCTGGGAACGGGCATGCCGGATGTCGAGCACGGGGTAGGCGTACTCCAGGCTTTCCAGGATCGACCGGGTCCCCAGCCCGTATGCGGACAGGATGATGAGGATGGACGCTACGGTGAGGACGAGCCTGCCTGCATGGGGTCGCCTCTCGCCCCAGGCCAGGAGCAGGCCCCCGAGCAGTGCCGCGCTCAGCACCGACATGGGCATGAGCAGAGCGCTGATGAATTTCTTCACGAGGAACATCCCCTAGGCCTCCCGGTGTGAATGCATGCAGGTCACTTGGACCATGTACCACATCGACCGGTTCCGATGAAGAGGCAAGAGGGTTCCCTGCACGGGAAACCTAGGGGCAGGCTGGCGTACGCCCTGCAGGACAGGGTGAGGATGGAGCTGAAGAAGCACATGAGAGGGGAATGGAAAATGGTGCGGGGTCAGCGGATTGGTTTCGTCACGGAATCTTCGCCGTCTTGAAATCCGCTGCGACCTTGAAGGGCAGGTAGAAGAAGACGTGGCTCACCCAGGCCAGACACGATATGCCCAGGCAGACGATCGCGGTGAGGATCATGCTGAGGACCCAGGCGGCATTGCCGGAATACCCGAGGATGGCCTTCCAGGTACCTGCCGCGAGACGGAGCAGCTTGACGCATCTGAGATCTCCCCCTGAGGTCCATTTCCTGTACGCGAGAGATGCTCCCACCGCCATGGCAACTGCCAGCAGGAGCGCCGGCACCGGCATGGTCAGGTCGGTCCATCCGCCCACGATCCATTCCAGGGGATAGCGCAGGGCCATAAGCGTCCCCGCCGCGACGGCCTCCACGATCTGGCGGACCGAGAGCTCCGCATCCCGCGTGAGGAAGACCAGGAGACAGACCGCTGCTATGGTGAAGACCCACGAGACCGGAGCGCCGAGTTTCAGGGCGCGGAGGAAGCGGCTTCTTCCCGCCTCGAGGATCTTCTTTTCCCGCTCCTTGAACGTTGCGTCCGGAAAGGGGCGGGTGTGCGCCGGCTTCCAGAAGGTCGGGTCTCTGTGGGGCCACTGGCCGAAGTATTTCCGGATATACCGGTCCGCCATGTCGTAGCCGTGGTTCACCAGGGCGGCGGTCTCCACGGCGCCGAACCCGTCAAGGTCGGTCCTCAGCCGTGCGATGAGGTGCTGTATCTCCGGCGGCATGGGTGTGCAGCCCTGGCCTCCCAGGGGCACCGAGTCGATGTGGAAGAACGCCAGGCCGCGGGTTTCGTAGCATGTGCGCATGCGTTTCTCGAACTGTGCCGGGAACGGTACCTCCGGGGTGGGGGTCAGCTGCACCGAGGGCTGGCCAGCAAGCCCGAGCAGCATGCTGAACCTGCGCCTGGTGCGGAGCATGTCCTTCTGCTTGGCGGCGACGTCGTTCATGAGCACGTCCGCCATGCGTGCGCACATGCCGACCCTGCCCTTGGACACCCGCTCCTCCAGGTGGAAGAGACCGCTCGTGTCGCTCACGATGAGCC
Organism: Deltaproteobacteria bacterium; assembly: GCA_029547045.1. GTDB lineage: Bacteria > Desulfobacterota > Desulfomonilia > UBA1062 > UBA1062 > MWEI01. The sequence continues at coordinate 7,105 of JAKPQL010000057.1, forward strand.
AGGTGCAATTCTCCTCGATGAGTGCATCCAGTCCCATGTTGTCGTACACCCCGCCGTCGGTGAGGCCGAGCCTGGTCACGTGCAGGTCGTCGTAGAATCCCAGGATCTGGAACGGGGGGAACACGGGGGGGAAGCACGCGGATGCGCCCACCGCATCGCCCAGGGTGAGGTGGTCCCAGTCCGAGGCGATGTCCTCGGACATCACCGCTGCGGAGCGGACCAGGTAGAGCTCGAGGAAGAATTGCAGGACAAGGTCCCGGAACGGTTCCTGGCCGGGCATGACCGTCTTGGGTTCCAATCTTTCCGCCAGTTCCTCATCCACCTGGCGCATGGCCTCCCAGAATATGTCCATGTGTTCCCGGACCGTCATGCCCCCGCCGATGGGAGGTGTCTGCCTCATCCCCTTCAGGATATACCAGGCCGACAGCTTCATCCTTCGCAGTGTTCCGAAATCCATGCCCGACAGGAGCCCCGGAAAGCCTTCCACACGAAACAGGTCGTCCCATGGGTGCAGGCCCCTGTTCTCGTCGTAGCGCCTGCCTGTGCGCCACCACAGGACAAGGGAGACGGTCCCGTATTCGTAGGTGTCGCCGTTCATGGTCACCACCTGAGCCCCCCGGGACCGGTCAAGCCGTTCCTGCAGGAAGTCGGCCTCATGGGTATGGAACAGCTTCCTTCTGAGGATCAGTTCCCGAAGTTCCGCGTCGTTCCGGAAATATCCGAGCCGGCTGTCGCCGATCTCGGAGCTGCTGAACCTGAAGGGGCTCCCCGTGTTGAGCGAGGTGGCATTCAGCACCAGCTTGGGGATGGAGGAACCCCCATGGGCTGCCTGTCTGAGGTTGTGGGCGTCTATTCCACCGCCGGGCTCATTGCCGCCCGGCCTGATCTTCAGCTCCCTGATGGCGATGGCGCCGGGACGGCCCGGCACAGGGTGCACGTCCTTGAGTTTGGATACCACGCCCCGGTAGACGTGGCGCTCGTACAGCCTGGCCATGGACTGGGAGACGGTCCTGGGGGTGGTGATGATGCGGAACAGCCTGAAGGGATTCATGAGGAGCCTGGTGCGCAGGTTCTTGCCGATGGCCGTGGTGAGCAGTTCCTGCACATCGTCCATGACCGCGATGTACTGGTCCCGCGACAGGGAGCCGTGTTCGTCCATGTACTGCTTCAGCACCAGCATGTACAGGGCACCGACGATGGAGCCGCCGGATACCGTGGAGAGCACCTGCACGTGCCTGAGCAGGTCGAGCTCGGCCAGCCGTCTCAGCACGCCCAGGTGGAAGAGCGAGGCGCGGAATCCGCCGCCCGCAAGAGCGACGCCCAACTTGTCCCGATTCCCGTTCTGAACCGTATGCACGAGGACCTTCCGATGGATGTGGATGAGATGCGGGAAGGAGTCGTTCAGTCGGGCACGTGGCCGAACCCGAGGAGCTTGTCCATCCTGCTGAACACATAGGAGAAACCCTGCACCCGGGAGCTCCTGTTCCCCTCGATGGTGTAGAGCATGCCGTCCCTGAGCTGGTGCACCAGCCCCACATGGCCCTTCCAGCCCTCGAGCCGCTCCCTCCACCACACCACGATGTCGCCGGGCCTGGGATCGTAGCCGCTCCGGGGCGGGTGCGCCATTCCCCTCCTCCTGAACTGGCGCAGCATCTCCCGGGCGCCCGGGCAGAAGGGGAAGGGCATCCGCGACACGTCCATGCCGCAGGAGGACAGGTAGCACCAGCTCACGAAGGACGCGCACCATGACTCCCCTTCGTCGAGACCGGCGGGAGCGAGGTATTTCCGTACAAACCTGCCGCGGTTGTCGCCCCCGATCTCCCGGGCCCCGGAGACCATCTCTGAGATGGCGGTCTTCAGGGCCGCCCGTCCCAGGGCGCTGCCGCCCGCCCTGGCAGGGGGCATGACCGCATAGTCCACAGCGCTCACCGCTTCGATGGATGGCTTCGGGTGTGTGAGGCTCCACCAGGTGAGCGGCCCCACCTCGCCGTCGATCTTCAGCGGCTGGCCGTGCTGGTCCAGGTTCTGGGCCTGGAAGGCACGCACGGCCCGCCAGGTCTGGTCGCCGAAGTCACCGTCCTTATCGACGGGGTATCCACGCTGTGTGAGGAGCCGCTGCAGCTCCTTCACCTCGGGTCCCTTGCTGCCGCGTCTGAGTACTTGTGGCATGTCTCCTCCCTCAATGAACCGGTCTGCATGGATGCGGACCGGATGGTTGTGGCGATTCAAGGGCGTCCGCACAGAAGAGCATGGTCACGGAATGTTCCGGGAATGCGAAGTCAGCCAGTGCCCAGAGGGTAGACAGGGTCCAGTTCAGGCGGAGAGGCAGGAGCTCGGATTCCTGAGCAGTGCTTGCCAGAAAACCGAAGGCACCGTCCGAGCACTGCTGACTGATGAGGTAGGCCGCAGCGTCGCAGACGACCCGGTCACCCCTCGCCCCCAGCAGTATCAGCATGCGGAGTATCACGGATGCGTCCACAATGCGGTACTCCCTGCATGCGAGAATGAGCTCCGTCGAGAGCCATTGATGCAGCGTGTATCGGTCGTGCATGTTTCCGTCGATCCGGCGGGGGTCCCCGCCTGTGGCAGACAGTATGCGCATGGAGTACTCCGCAGCGCTCTCGCCGGGGAGTACTCGAGTGGATGTCGGAGGTTCGGCCGCGAGTACGGCACGGCCATCTATCTTCTCCAGGCCCGCCAGGAAGACACAGGAGGGCAGTGCCGGGATTTCGCGATGGGATGCCGAGAGTTGCGAGGAGATGTCCTCGAGCATGCTCTCGAGGTATTCACATCGCACGCGGGCGTGTCTGAGGGCATAGACTGAAAGGAGGAGGGTATCGGCTCCCAGGGATGTCCAGTCGACGGCACAGCCGTGAGATGCGTCGATCTCCATGACAGCCGTCTTGACTGTTTCTATAGGGGGAAGACACTGGCCCGGAAGGCGGATGCACATGGCCAGTCCTGCGAGGGCCCTCAGCCGTATGGCGGTTTCGGAGCAACCCAGGCATCGCTCGAGGAAGACACTGGCGTGGGATATGGCTTCGCCGCAGGACTGCAGGAGGATGGCGTCTGACCGTTCCTGCACAGGGGTCGTATGCTTCTGGAGGGCTGGATAGCCGGGGACTGTCTCCCCGCGGCGGGTCATGAGTCCTGCGAGGGCGCAGACGAGGGTCGTGTGGTAGGAGGTCTTCCAGGAGCAGTAGTCCGCACCGAAATCGGCCGCTGTCATCGTTTCGTCGATGACCCCCGGCGGTCCGGGAACCCGGCCGTCGGGTTCCTGTATCTCGTGGAGGAACCGCCATGCATGTCGGACGTCCTCCGAATGGCTCGCGCCCAGGCAGATGGAGGTGGCGATGAGCTCGGCCGAGAGGTCCGCATTCCTCAGATGGGTGTAGTGCCGCAGGAGGGCTCCCACGAGCGACACGGCGCGGTCCATGTCGAATGAACCGCTCCACGTCGAGGATCTGAATCCGAAATCGGTAAGGTAGAAGACCGTGTGGGTGACGGCATATACATCGCTGTCCCCCATCTCCACGATGTTGGGGTCTCCGGCCAGGATGGTGAACCGGAAGACATCCTCGGGAGAGGGCCCGTCGTGGTCGAACCCGCCTAAGGAGAGGAAGTGCAGGAGGTCGAGCAGTCTGTACGGGATGCGTTCGGCGACGAGGCAGTGGCGCGTGAAGAGACTCTTCTGGATCGCATGACGGAAGACCCGGTGATCCCGTCCGCAGAGCCTCAGGGCCGCATACGTCAACCCGTACAGCAGCAGGGAGTTATGGTCGCGCGCGACCCGCTCGTAGTACGGAGGCAACCGTGCGATGCTGTCCACGTGTTCCAGGATGAGCTGGTAGCTCTCGTCCAGAGGGGAAGGGTCGAACCGCACGCGGTACGCTACCAGGAGGGCCATCTCCAGCAGGGCCTTGTGGAGGAACATCCGTTCGGATGGATGGGCGATCAGGGGATTGCAGTGGCCGATGGTCCGGGCCAGCCAGGAGACGGCCGTACCCTCGATGGTGTCATGCATCCCTTGACCGCCCGGTGTGCTGATGCCGAGCAGGGATACGTTTTCCGGCATGGGAATGTCCTTTCAGGTGGTGCATCTCTCCAGGGACGTCCATGTGGATCCACTGGAGGTACGGGGAGGTTCATACGGGGGGTGCATCCGGGAAGGCCGGCGCACCCCCCGAGGTCATTCGTGTCCGGACTCCGTCAGCGGACGACCTCCTCCATGCCCTCTTTGGCGACCACGAGGACGTACCGTTCCCAGGCCAGCACATAGCCGGCAACCTGCTCGAGTTTGCTCACCGCTCCCACGAGCTGCTCGACAGGCATCTTGAGGTCGACAAGCTTGCTTGCCTGCAGGAACTCCACCGCCTTTCTCGCGTCGAAACTGGGATTCGTTTTCACAGCCATGTTGTTCACCTCCAAACTGTTTGTACCGGCAGGGCGGGATGCCTTTGAAGCGCTGCCGGAGAGATGTCACACCTCAAACCCGGTCAAGAGAGATCGCTAATCCTGTCTGGAAGAGGCTGGGTATCGCAAGGGCATCACCTCCTTTCCGGTATCCGGGGAGTGGCGGTGTTTCTGCTTGAGGAGGATGTGTGCCTGGCATGCCGACGGATGAGGGCCCTGATGGAGAGGTGCTACGGGCACCATGCCTGAGTGATGGAGGGAAGGGAAGCGAAACGAGACACCAAAGGAGTCAGCTCCGCCTGGACGGGTGGGTATGTGGGGTGTACAGAGGGGGATTCTGCCTCTCGTATCGTGTTGCCGTGCAATGCATCCCGCCGAGTGAGGATGCCATATCATTGTATGGCAGCACTCTAATACGGATGTGAACAAGGAATCAAGAGGGAATTGCCCGTGCCATATCCGGACCGTAGGTCTCAGGGGGCAGGATCGGGCAGCCCTGGTGCATCCTACCGCAGCCGCGGGTCCACGGCGTCCCGGATCCCCTCGCCCAGCAGGTTGTAGCCGAGCACGGTGACGAGGATGGCCATGCCCGGGAAGAAGGAGAGCCACCAGGCGATGCCCAGCACGCTCTGGCCCTGGGTGAGCATGTTGCCCCAGCTCGGGGTGGGCGGCTGCACCCCGATGCCCAGGAACGACAGGGCGCTCTCGGTGAGCACGGCGGAGGCCACCCCCAGGGTGGCCGAGACGAGCACCGGGGCCAGGGCGTTGGGGAGGATGTGGCCGAAGATGATGCGCGGCGCGCCCGCCCCCATGGCCTTGACGGCCAGCACGAAGTCGCGCTCCTTCAGGCTCAGGAACTCTGCGCGCACCAGGCGCGTGATGCCCATCCACGAGGTGAAGCCGATGACGGCCATGATGTTGAAGATGGAGGGCTCCATGAACGCGATGACAGCCAGGATGAGGAAGAAGGACGGGAAGCACAGCATGATGTCCACGAACCGCATGATGACGATGTCCACGAGCCCGCCGTAGTACCCCGAGACCGCGCCCAGCAGGGTGCCGATGATCACCGCGATGCCCACGGCCACGAACCCGACCTTGAGCGAGATCCCGGCGCCGTAGAGCATGCGCGTGAACACGTCGCGACCCAGGTCGTCGGTGCCGAAGAGGTGGGTTGCCGACGGCGGGGCCAGGATGTTGTCCACGTCGATGGTTGCCGGGTCATAGGGCGCGATCACTGGCGTGAGCACGGACAGGGCGAAGAACCCGAGCACGATTGCAAGCCCGGCCACGGCCAGCCTGTCGCGGAGCAGTCGGGAGAGGAAGCCCATCTCAGGCCACCCTGATGCGCGGGTCCGCGATGCTGTAGCAGATGTCCGCGATGAGATTGCCCATGAGCGTCAGCACGGCGCCGATGGTGAGACTGCCCATGATCATGTTGTAGTCCCGCATCATAATGGCCTCGTAGAAGAGCTTGCCCAGCCCCGGGATGGCGAAGATGCTCTCGAAGATGACGCTGCCGCCGATGAGCCCGGGGATGGACAAACCCAGGATGGTGATCACCGGCAGCAGGGCGTTGCGCATGGCGTGCTTGTAGATAACGGTGCGCTCGGGGAGCCCCTTGGCCCTTGCCGTGAGGATGTAGTCCTGCCGGATGATCTCCAGCATGCTCGAGCGCATGTACCGGCTCATGCCGGCGAGCGAGCCGAAGGCCGAGATGAAGACCGGCAGGAAGAGGTGGCGCGTGGTGTCCATGACCTTGCCCAACAGGGGCAGGCTCGCGTACTCGGCCGAGTGGATGCCCGAGATGGGCAGCCAGCCGAGCCGCACGCCGAAGAGGTCCATGCAGATGAGCGCCAGCCAGAAGCCCGGGATGGAAAAACCGATGAACACGAACACCGTGATGGAGCGGTCGAGCACTCCGCCCCGCCGCAGGGCCGAGACCACGCCCAGGGGGATGGCTGTCAGGAAGATGATGGCCATGGAGGAGATGTTGATATAGATGGTTATGGGGAGTCTCTCCCTGATCTTGTCCCACACGGGCCGGGCGTCCGAGCTGATGGAGTTCCCGAAGTCCAGCCGGAACAGGTTCCCCATCCACCGGAGGTACTGCACGTGAAGCGGCTTGTCCAGGCCGTAGTGGGCGTTGAGCTGCTCGATGGCCTGGGGGGTGATGTCCGGGTTCATCTGGGTCTGCAGGTCCGTGGGCGAGCCCGGCGCCAGGTGGATCACCGCGAAGCACACGAGCGTGATGCCGATGAAGGTGGGGAGGAGGATGGCCAGGCGCCTGACGAGGTAGCGCAGCATGCGTGCTCAGTCCTCCCTACTGCAGTGCCGTGTACTTCTGCAGTGCTTTCGGCACGTACCACTTCTCCAGGTTGTAGGTGATGCCCGCGGGCGCCGGCACGATGCCCCTGATGCGCGCGCTCACCGCCGGGAGGCTGTAGGGCACGTACAGGAAGACATAGGGCTGTTCCTCGGCCAGAATCACCTGGACGCGGTCGTAGCACTGCTTGCGGCTGGCGTTGTCATAGGTCTGCCTGCCGTCGACCAGGAGCTGGTCCACTTCGGCGTTGGTGAAGGACACGAAGTTGAGCCCGCCCTTGACCGCCTGGCTCGAGTGCCACACATTGTACAGGTCAGGGTCCTGGAGGATGTTCCAGCCGAGGATCACCGCGTCGAAGTTGCCCTTGTCCACGTACTCCTTCAGGAACACGGTCCACTCGATGACGCGGATCTTCACGTCGATGCCCACGGCCTTCAGCCGCTGCTGGATGATCTGCGCGGTCTTCTCCCTTAAGGGGTTGCCCTGGTTGGTGATGATGGTCATGGTGAGGTTCCTGCCGTCCTTCTCCACGATGCCGTCGCCGTTGCGGTCCAGGTAGCCCGCGTCCATGAGCAGTGCTCGCGCCCTGTCGGGGTCGTGGGGATATCGGGGGACATCGGGATTGTACCACATGGTGCCCGGTTTGTAGGGGCCCGTGGCCACCTCGGCCAGGCCCATGAGCACGCCCTTGATGATCTCCTCCTTGTCGATGGCGTACGCGATGGCCCGGCGCACCAGGACGTCGTCGAAGGGCTTCTTCTTCAGGTTGAAGCCCAGGTAGGTGTAGCCGTCTGAGAGGTACTTGTACTTGGCGTACAGCTTGGTGAACTCTGGCGAGTCGGTCTGGCGGAGGTACTGCAGGGGCGTGAGCCCCATCATGTCCACGCTGCCCGCCTTGAGTTCCAGGAACACGGTGTTCTGGTCCGGGATGATGCGGTAGTTGATGCCCGCGAGGAACGGCATGCCGTCGAAGTACTTCTCGTTGGCCTTCAGCGTGATCTTCTGGCCTGTCTTCCACTCCACGAAGGTGAAGGGGCCCGTGCCCACGGGCGCGCGCGCGAAGGGTGTCTTGGTGATATCCTGGCCCTTCAGGATGTGCTCGGGAAGGATCTGCAGCGAACCCCAGCTGATGAGCGCCGGCGCCAGGGGCTTGGCGTACTCGGCCTCGAAGGTGTACTCGTCGATGACGCGCGCGTTCTTCACGAGCTTGTACTTGTCCGCATAGGCCGTCGGCGTCCTGGGGTCGATGATGAGCCGGTAGGTGAACATGACGTCCGCGGCGGTGAACTTCACCCCGTCGTGCCAGAGCACGTCGTTGCGCAGGTGGAAGCGCAGCAGCCTGCCGTCGTTCTCGATGTCCCACGAGCGGGCCAGGTCGCCGACGATTCGATAGTCCTTGTCGTACTTCACCAGGCCGTTGAAGATGAAGCCGGCCACCTCGTGGGAGGCGCTGTCGCTCGAGAGCATGGGGATGAGGTTGCTGGCGTCGCCGATGGAGGAGAGCACGAGCACGTCGCCGAAGGCCGGTTTGTCGTCCGGGGGCGGCGTGCCGCCCACGGCAGCCGGGACAAGCTCCTTGTGATTCTCCTGCTGGCATGCTACTATGCCCAGGCAGACCAAAAACAATGCAATATACTTTAGATACGATTTCATATACCCGCCTTCATAGCAGAACGGATCACCCACGGCAAGACGACTCGTAGCGGGAAGGGAAGGCCATGCAAAGGACACACCGTGAAATTCTACTGTGACCTGCACATCCACTCCCGCTATTCCCGCGCCACGAGCTCGGGGCTGACCGTGCGGTCGCTGGCCGGGGGAGCTCTGAAGAAGGGGATCTCGGTGCTCGGCACCGGCGACTTCACGCACCCCGCCTGGATGGAGGAGATCGAACGCGAGCTCGAGGAGGCCGAGCCCGGGCTCTACCGGCTGAACGACGGATCGAGCCCCGCCCGGTTCGTGCTCACCTCCGAGATCAGCACCATCTACAAGCAGGACGGCAAGGTCCGCAAGGTGCACCATCTCGTGGGCGCCCCCGATATCGTGTGCGCGAAGAGGATCTCCGCGCGGCTCGCCGCAGTGGGCAACATCCTGTCCGACGGCAGGCCCATCCTGGGCATCACGTCGCGCAACCTCCTGGAGATCGTGCTGGAGACGAGCGAGGACGCCTTCGTCGTCCCGGCCCACATCTGGACCCCGTGGTTCTCGGCACTGGGTTCGAAGAGCGGCTTCGACTCCATCGCCGAGTGCTACCTGGACCTTGACCCCTACGTGTTCGCCGTGGAGACCGGGCTGTCCTCGGACCCGCCCATGAACTGGATGGTGAAAAGCCTCGACCGCTACCACCTCATCTCCTGCTCGGACGCCCACTCCGCGGACAAGCTGGGACGGGAGGCCACGATCTTCGATACCGGCATGGACTACCATGCCCTCCGCCGGGCCATGGCCACGGGCCACGGCCTCGTCGGCACCGTGGAGTTCTTCCCCGAGGAGGGCAAGTACCATCTGGACGGGCACCGGGACTGCGGTGTGGTCCTGGAGCCGGAACAGACCCGGAAACTCTCCGGGGTCTGCCCGGTATGCGGCCGCGCGATCACCGTGGGCGTTCTGCACCGGGTGGAGGAGCTCGCGGAGCGGCCCGAGGGCGAGCGGCCCGAGGGCGCCCGGCCGTTCTTTCCGCTCATCCCCTTGGCCGAGCTCATCGCCGAGATCCTGCAGGTCTCGTCCCCCACGAAGAAGGTGATGGAGGTTCATCAGCGGCTCACCGCAGGCCTGGGCGGCGAACTGCCCCTGCTCCTGGACGTCGACACGGATGAGATCGAGCGCATCGCCGGTGATACCCTGGCCCTGGCCGTCAGGCGCATGCGCGCGGGCGAGGTACGCAAGGAAGCTGGCTACGACGGCATGTTCGGCCGCATCCGCGTCTTTGCCGACAACGAGCGTGACCTGCTCTTCGCAAAGGGCATCGAGGGGGTCTCGCCCCGGAAGAAGAGGGTTGCCCGCGTGAAGGATGCCGCCGGTCCGATCCCGGACGGACGGGCCTCCCTGGCCCTGAACCCGGAACAGGAGCGGGCGTCAGCCTGGGTGGAGGGTCCGCTGGCCGTCATCGCCGGGCCGGGCACGGGCAAGACACGGGTCCTGGTCGAGCGCACGCGCAGGCTCCTGGAAGGCGGAAGCACAGGCATCCTCGCGGTGACCTTCACGGTCCGCGCGGCACGGGAGATCGCCCAGCGGCTCGGGGAGACCCCTGCGGAGGTCTGCACCTTCCACTCCCTTGCCGCGCGCATCATGCACGGCGCCGGGATGGACTTCGAGATCGCCGACGAGGCCATGCTTGAGGAGGTTGCCCGGCCCGCCGTGGAGGGGGACGCCGGGACATGGGTGGACGACCTCGTGTTCCGCCAGGCCACCGGTCAGGCCCTGTCCAGGGAGCAGGAAGGGTTCGTGGGGGTCCTGCGGTCCAGGGGCGTCTACACCTACGAGGGTCTCATCGGGGAGGCCACCCGCCTGGTGGCCGGGGGCCGGTTCGCCCCGGCATGGGACCACGTCATGGTGGACGAATTTCAGGACATCAACCCTGTCCAGTACGCCTTCCTGAAGACCCTGATCAGGGGCGCCAGGAGCGTCATGGTCATCGGCGACCCGAACCAGGCCATCTACGGTTTCCGGGGGAGCAGCGCCGCCTCCTTCGAAGACTTCGGCAGGGACAACCCCTCCTGCACCACCATGCGGCTGCAGGAGACCTATCGGCTGCACGATCAGGTCGCCCGTGCATCCAACGCCTTCATCGGCCAAGCCATGGTGAAGAGCGTCAGGAGCGGGAAACCCGTCAGGATCGTGAGCACGGACAGGCCGTATGCCTTCCTGGCCCGCGAGATCGAGTCCCTCTGCGGGGGGCTGAGCCACCGGACCGTGAACAGGGTGCAGGCGGAGTTCGCCCTGAGCGACATGGCGGTCATCGTGCGCACCCGCTCACAGGCCACGCCCGTGATCGACGCCCTGACGCGCTCGGGCATCCCCTGCGACACGGCCTATGCGCGGCCCCTGGCCGAGACGAGGGGGGTGCGGGAGCGCATCGCACTCCTGGAGGAAAAGGGATTTCCGGGGACCGTGCTGCAGCGCATTGCCGCCATCGAGGAATCGTCCCGGCTCCCGGAACTCGACCCGGGCCACGCGTTCTACCGGTACGCGCGACTCTTCGGCGACGATGTGGCCGGTTTCGTTGAACTGCTTCGCCTGAGCAGCGACCAGGCCGGGCTGGGGGGCGAACGGGTGCACGTGATCACGGCCCACGCGGCCAAGGGGCTCGAATTCGGCTGCGTGTTCGTCGCAGGTCTCAGCCGGGGGGTGTTCCCGCTCCCGGGTGCGGACGAGCGGGAGGAGCGCAATCTCTTCTATGTGGCCATGACCCGGGCACGGGACCTGCTGTACCTGGTCTGCCCCCCACAGGCCGCTTCCGAGTTCGTGGAGGGCATCCCTTCGGGCTGCGCCGCAAGGACCGTGGAAAGGCTGAAGTCTGCCGCGCCCGGGCAGATGAGCCTGTTCGAATGAACCCGTACAAGGAGGCTGGGCGGACCACATGATCACCGGGGCTGACGAGGTCTTCTACTGCATCGCGCTGGTGGTGCTCATCTGCCTGTCCGCCTTCTTCTCCGGCACCGAGACGGCGTTCATGCGGGCAAACCGGTTCCGGCTCCGGACCCTGGCGGAGAAGGGCAGCACCCGGGCCAGGCACGTGGAGGAGATCCTGAAGGAGCCCGAGCGGCTCATCAGCGCCATCCTGCTGGGCAACAACTTCGTGAACGTGCTCGCGTCCGCCATCGCCACGGCCCTGTTCATCTCCTTCTTCGGCGAGCGGGGCATCCTGTACGCCACCATCGCCATGACGGTGGTCCTCCTCATCTTCGGCGAGATCACACCCAAGACCATCGCGGCCTACCGGCCCGACATGGTCTCCCTGCTCTTCTCGCAGCCCCTGAAGCTCGTCATCTTCCTCCTGAACCCCTTCGTGAAGGTCTTCACCCTGGTGGCCCGCGGCATACTCGTGTTTTTCGGCCTGAAGGGCGGGGCGCAGCAGGACCTCACCGAGGAGGACGTGGGCTCGGTCATCGCCATGGGTCACCGGGAGGGCTTTCTCCCCGCACCCAAGGCCAGGATGATGACCGCCATCATGGACCTCGACACGGTGCCGGTGCGCAAGGTCATGCTGCCGCTCGGCGACATGAACCTCGTCAACGTGGACAGCACCTTCGACGAGATCCTGAAGACCATCACCACCAAGAGCTACAGCCGCTACCCCGTGTACAAGGACACCCCGGACAACATCGTGGGCTACCTCCACATCCGGGACGTGTGGGCCCACCTCGACCGGAGGGAGGCCTTCCACGTGAAGGACTGCATGCGCGAGGCCCACTTCGTGCCCGAGACCAAGTCCATCTTCAAGCAGCTCGTGGACTTCCAGACCATGCGCCTCCACATGGCCTTCGTGGTGGACGAGTACGGCACCGTGAAGGGCGGCATCACCCTGGAGGACATCATCGAGGAGATCACGGGCGACATCGCGGACGAGCACGACATCGTACGCCCGCCCATCGTGCCCGTGAGCGGCAAGGGCTTCGTGGTCACCGGCAGCGTGAGCCTCCTGGACCTGGCGCGCACCATCGACCGCAAGTTCCCGGAAGACTACGACACGCTCTCGGGGCTGATCTATGGCCAGCTCGACCGCATCCCCGAGGAGGGCGACACCGTGGCCTTCGAGGGCATGCAGTTCCGCATCGAGCGCATGCGGGGCAACCGCATCGTGCGGGTGCGGGTGACCATGCAGGAGTAGCCCGGCAGCGCGCTTGTGATCAGCGACAATTAAATCTCCCGACTGGCGACAATTATAATTCCCGGAACTGAGGGGAGTTATAAGCTATCCACCATCTTTGGAAAAAGGATGGGCTGGGATGGTAACAGATCAACAGGTAAGGAGGTTATTGAAGCTGATGCAAACGGAGAGCAACAAAGCTGCAGCAGCAGCGAAGTCCGGCATGGATGAGAAGACGGCCCGGAAGTATGTGAAAGCGGGCAAGTTGCCCAGTGAGCTTAAGAGGAGGAGGACATGGCGAACACGGGCAGATCCGTTTGCAGAGATATGGGGGGAAGTTCGAGAGAACCTTGCTGTAAATCCCGGACTGGAAGCGAAGACGCTTTTTGAAGACTTGCAGAATCGTTTTCCCGGTAAGTTTTCAGATGGTCAATTACGGACGCTCCAACGGCGCATAAAGAACTGGCGTGCGCTGGAAGGACCTTCCAAAGAGATCTATTTTCCCCAGAAGCACCGTCCCGGCGAACTGGCTCAGTCTGATTACACCCACATGGGGAAGCTGGGAATTACGATAGCCGGACAACCATTCGATCATCTG